>NZ_JRXI01000088.1:0-40351 GCF_000813645.1 Neochlamydia sp. TUME1
ATCTGCAAACGCTTAACTTAGAAAATAACCAACTTACTTCTCTTCCCCAAGAAATAGGACAGCTTTCTCAGCTGCAATACCTTTACTTAAACAATAACCAGCTCACCACTCTTTCTGCAGAGATAGGGCAGCTACCTCATCTGCAAACGCTTAACTTAGAAAATAACCAACTTACTTCTCTTCCCCTAGAAATAGGACAGCTTTTTCAGCTGCAATGGCTTGACTTAAACAATAACCAGCTCACCACTCTTCCTGCAGAGATAGGGCAGCTACCTCAGCTGCAAACGCTTAACTTAGAAAATAACCAACTTACTTCTCTTCCCCAAGAAATAGGACAGCTTTCTCAGCTGGAATACCTTCACTTATACAATAACCAACTTACTTCTCTTCCCCTAGAAATAGGACAGCTTTCTCAGCTGCAGGACCTTTACTTAAACAATAACCAGCTCACCACTCTTCCTGCAGAGATAGGGCAGCTACCTCAGCTGCAAACGCTTAACTTAGAAAATAACCAACTTACTTCTCTTCCCCTAGAAATAGGACAGCTTTCTCAGCTTCAAGAGCTTTACTTGCAGAACAATCAGCTTACTTTCATTCCTGCAGAGATAGGGCGGTTATCCCAGCTGCAAACGCTTGACTTAGAAAATAACCAACTTATTTCCCTTCCCGTAGGAATAGGGCAGCTACCTCAGCTGCAGGACCTTTTTTTAAACAATAACCAGCTCACCACTCTTCCTGCAGAGATAGGGCAGCTACCTCAGCTGCAAATGCTTAGCCTAGAAAATAACCAACTTATTTCCCTTCCCATAGGAATAGGACAGCTGTCTCAGCTGCAGGACCTTTTTTTAAACAATAACCAGCTCACCACTCTTCCTGCAGAGATAGGGCAGCTACCTCAGCTGCAAATGCTTAGCTTAGAAAATAACCAACTTACTTCTCTTCCCCTAGAAATAGGACAGCTTTCTCAGCTGCAATACCTTAACTTAAATTGCAACCAGCTCACCGTTCTTCCTGCAGAAATAGGACAGTTATCACAGCTGGAATACCTTCACTTATACAATAACCAACTTACCTCCCTTCCTGCAGAAATAAGGCAGCTGTCTCGGCTGAAGCAGCTTAACTTAACAGCAACCAGCTTACCTCCCTTCCTGCAGAGATAAGGCAGCTATCACAGCTACAAGGCTTGGGTTAAGCAACAAACAACTTATCTCCTTTCCCGCATGGATAAGGCAGCTATCGCAGCTGTATTACCTTCGCTTAAGCGGCAACAAGCTCACGTGCCTTCCAGCAGAGATAGGGCAGCTGTCTCGGCTTAGAAATCTTGGTTTAAGCAGAAACCAGCTTACCGCTCTCCCTGCAGAGATAGGGCAGTTATCGCACCTGCAAAGGCTTGAATTAAACAGCAACCAGCTCGCTATCCTTCCTGCAGGGATATGGCAGCTATCGCAGCTGGAAGTGCTTTACTTAAATGATAACCAGCTTACCACTCTTCCTGCCGAGATAGGGCAGTTATCGCAGCTGGGAACGCTTGGCTTAAGCAGGAACCAGCTCACCACTCTACCTGCAAAGATAGGGCAGTTATCACAGCTGGGATACCTTCACTTATACAATAATCAGCTTACCTCTCTTCCTGCAGAGATAGGTCAGCTATCTCAGCTGCAAATGCTTGACTTAAACAACAACCAGCTTGCCTGCCTTCCTGCAGAGGTAGGGCAGCTATCTGAGCTGCGAGACCTTGACTTAAGACACAACCAGCTCACCACTCTACCTACAGAGATAGGGCAGCTACCAAAATGGTTAAAGGTTTTTTTAAATGGAAACCGGCTGGAAAATATTTCAAATGAAATAAAACAGCATGTTCGCTTGTATCTAAAAAACACCCAATAGGTTAAAGAAATGAAAGGGTATGCTTTCAAAAAGTATTAAGGATATAGAGAACTTCCCGGCCTATCAAGAGACATTAACATCTAAAGTCTTATCTGCTAATAGAAAGGAGGGAAAATTTTTAACAGCTTTTATATTCATTTATTTTTAAATTTAAGCCCTAGAAATCTTCTTAAGATATTTTGTATTGTTTACGTTTTTTCCTTATTTTTTGCCTTAAAAAAACGGCTAAAAATATGCATAAAAATTTAAAAGAGCTCTACGGATGAATCCTAGTCTTTTTATCACCCTGCTAGCCTCTATTTTAAAGATTATGCTAGTCTTTCCTTGTTTATCGTTGTTGAGGATGGCGTTATCTGGTACACGCCTTGTTCCAGGTAGATATAGAGCAATACTCTAAAATAGAAGGTAAATATCATCAGGCAAGTGTTCGAGCGCGATAAAATAGCTAAGATTTATTCATATAAGTTTTTCAAGTCTTATGCATGCTTTTAGTTGCGGTTGCTGGAATCTATAAAAAGCAAAATAGACAAGCAAACCTTAAAGGCAGTATAAAGAGTAAGGGGAAAAGCATTAACGTTTTCCCCTTTCATGATCCTCTCAATAGAACGCTTAAATTTAGCTAAAGAGCTGCTGGTGAGCAACAATAATGTTAAATCTCTTGCGTAGCAGATAAGATTTCGACCGTTTCTAAAGGCACATCACGGTGAGGTCCTTTGGAGCCAGTTTTAACTTTACCTATCTTGTCAACCACTTCTAGCCCTTCTATGACTTGGCCAAACACACAATAACCATATTCATGAGCAGCTGGGCTCTTAAAATTGAGAAAGTCATTATCTACCAAATTAATAAAGAATTGAGATGAAGCACTATGAATCTCATTGGTCCTTGCCATAGCTATTGAGCCTCGAATATTTTTTAATCCATTGTGAGCTTCATTTTTAATCGCTGCGTTTGTAGGTTTTTGATCAAATGCTTGATTAAATCCGCCTCCTTGGATCATAAAACCGTCGATAACCCGGTGGAATATTGTCTGGCTAAAATGGCCGCTCTCTGCATAATCTAAAAAGTTTTTTACAGTAAGAGGGGCTTTTTCCGGATAAAGCTCCAGTTTTATATTTCCCATAGAGGTAGTAAGTAATACGATAGGATTTTTTTTTGCATTCATTATTAAGTCCTTATATTAGTTAGGTTAACGGTGTCGAACTTCGATCACGCACTTATTTTCTGCCAAAAGATCAATGAGTCCTGATAAAATTTCTTGATTTCCTTTATCCAAATTAGCATCCCATTCATCTAACAGTAAAACCTCTACATCAACTTTATCGGCAATTTCCTGAAGTCGCTTACGTAAAGATTCTCCCGTCGAGTGCTTATTAGTTTCAGAAGTAAAAGATAATTGATTGTGAGTGGGAAGAAGAAAGGCTTTGCTAGCCAATGCATCTTTTATGAGAATAAGTGCAGTTGATTTACCACAGCCATTTTCACCTCGCAAGGTTAGACGGCCTTTACGCTGGGTCAAACGTATAAGATTGCTATGCGATTCGATAGAAGGAGGAGAGGTGATCGACATAGGATTATGATCTGCTACTGTCGAATGGTGGTTAGCGCTAATTTTAGACCAATTAACTTTCTTTTCAAGAGATGAAGGGGAATCTTTAGATGCTTGTATAGATCGATAAATAGCTGTAAGCTTGCTGCGATGCATTCCCCATCGAAAAGCTAAAGACAAGGTTTGATAAGTGTAGGAAAGGATTTGGAAAAGAAGGGGAAGGATAACTACAAAGGCAGAAAGCTTAACAGGATCTTGTGCATGTTGAATAGCTGAGTAGATAACTACTCCTAGAGAAGGAATAGAAGTTATTAAAGCAACAAATATAGCTAAAACTTGATCAAATCTTTCAAGATCAATATTGCGTTGTAAACACCGCTTCAAACGTTGCGAAGTTTTTTCGTCCCAAAGCTTAAAATTGTAGCCATTGCCTAATAAAACGTTATCCCATGCTGCCAATAATTGTTGCGAAAGATCTACGCGAGCTGTTAAAGCTTTTCGAGTAAGTTGGCGTTGAGTGCGGCGTTGTCCTTTCATAATAGCAATGACACATAGTACAGAAATGCTATAAGCTAAAGCAAAAAGGGGCTCAACAACTATGGAAAGGGCTAAAATATTTAATATTACACTTAATACATAACCTGAGAGCTCCCAAACATAATCGATCAAATCTTGAAGGGCTAAAGGGCCCTCAGAAGTTAATATAGATAGCTTTTCTTCTTTAATGGCTTTATTGTTCCATTCTCCAATATTATTTCTGTTAGAGGTAACAAACGCGTGAATAAAATGACGCTGAGCTTCTTGTTTCCAATGGGTTTTGACTATCAGCGCAATGCAGCCAGGAATGTAGGGGAGTGCTAAAGAGGTTAAGTAAAGCAGCATGTAAGGTAAAAAATTTTGGTGGGAGGCAATAGTTTCTACCAATTTAACAAGCCAGAGGGTAGAAGAAGCTTCGAGAATTTGCTGAAAGGTTAAAATTCCCATGCAGGTTAATCCCCAGCGATTGAGCAGTAAACCCATGATTTGTTTACGGACTTTTAAAGAAGTGGGATCAAACATCTGTTTTTAACCTTTAAGGTCATATTAAAAGAGAGCAAATTATGCCTTATCTAGAATAAATAATTAAAGACTATATATACAATCTAGGAAATTTAAATGTTAGATATTGAGAGTCAAAGGCATAAGGTTGATTTAATAAGGGGACTCAATAAGATAATCTTATCTAATAAATAGCGTTTGGAACCGGCCGAACTAGAGGGTATAAATCCTTTCTAGCCTATAGCTCAAGACATTAAATTAATCTAGCTTTCTTTTTGCCTTTAGTAAGAATAAATATAAGAGAGCTGGCGCTCAGGATGATCATTAGGCCTGCCGGCATAAACTTGGTGGTAATGGCATAACGATAAGTAAAAAATAAAGTTAATAATAGGTGTATGAACACCACTAATGTATAAGCTAAAATACTTTTTCTAAACATTCCTATAGCACCTATAAATAATAAGGTGGCTGATAAAGTGGCTGCAATCAATGAAGGATAGCTATGGGCCTGTATAAATCCCACCATTCCTCCTGACATAACGATTAAAGCGTAAGTAAGGGTTATCCATGCAGACCATTTCATTTTTTCTATCTCCCTAATGTTTCGTGAAAAAAATTCTTCATCGCTAGCCAAGCTCTTGTGCTCGCTTTTTCATTATATATTAGACCTTTCTTTTTATCGTTGACAAGTGGGTTAGTAAAGGCATGGGATGTCATCCCATAAATATCCATTTGCCAATCCACACGAGCGTCATTGAGCTCTCTTTGAAGATATTGAATTTCTTTTGAAGGGCATAATGGATCTTCATAACCATGTAAAAGCAGAATAGAGCCTTTAATATTTTTAGCAATGGGAAAAGAATTAACACCTGAATAATTAATTACAGCATGAAAGCTTACTACGCTTTTTATCGGTGCTCCACTCCTCAGTAACTCGATGACTGCTAATCCACCAAAGCAAAACCCAATCGCGCCAACTCGTGTGCCATCCACTCCAGGCTGCTTAAGCAGAGTTTCAAATGCTGCGCTGATTCTAACTTGCAAAAGCTTACGATCCAGGTAAAGAGGTTTAATTAAGGAAGATGCTTCTTCATCACACGTGGCATTCTTTCGGTGGCCAAACATATCAATAGCCAAAGCAATATAACCAAGATCAGCTAGCTCATGTGCTTTTTTGCGCGCAAACTCATCCTGACCATACCAAGCATGGGCAATAAGGACCGCTGGTTGGGCATGCCGCATTTCTTTGGGATTGACTAGGTAGCCTTCGCAACAAAGGCCGTCAGCTTGATAGGAGACATTCATTTCTTTCCTAATGCTTTTTTTGATGTTTAAAATCTAAATTACTTGATTGTCTAATTTCTTAATATAAAAAACTGCTTTTTTTTAATATCTTTTTTTAGCTAAAAAAATTTTACGTTTAATATAGAACAGTAGCGATTAGCCTGCTTTGGAAGGCTTGCCAAGAAAGGCTTTTATCACTATTAATGTTTGCTCAAGAAACGGTAGAAAAGCTTATTTTTTGAGTAGTGCAATAAAGAAAAGTAAATCTTAAGCTAGGAATAATAAGCAAAAAGAGAGCGAAAAAGGAATATATTAGGGTTAATTATGCCATAACGTTTAACCCTCTTAAAGGGTACTTTAAAAATATAAATACATAAAAGCCTTTAAGGGAATTGGCAGAACATATTGGCCTTAAGAAAGAGAGTTTAAAAGATACTTATCCTAAAATTTTTTATAATTCTTGGCTTATTCAAATTGTTGCTCTGAGTAAGGCAAATATGCTATAAGTTCGAGGAATAAATAATTAAAGTGATTATTATGGAAGATAAGGGGAATAAATTAAGTGTATATGTCCCGCCAGGAGGCCCTCCCAGCGTTACACCTAGCCATGAGATCTATCATTTAATGGGAGAGCATAACATTTTCAAAATGTTGGAAGAATTTTACTTAGAGCTGGATAAAAGTCCTATTCGAAAGATGTTCCCCGCAGACATGAAAGAAGCTTCAAAAAAATCAGGAGCATTTTTTGTATTCCTTTGTGGGGGTCCGCCGTTGTATCAACAGCGCTTTGGTGCTCCTATGATGCGTAAAAGGCACCTAGCTTTTCCCATCGATGAAACAGCCCGCCAAGTATGGTTAAGTTGTTTTCATAAGATTTTGGAAAGCGCGGATAAAAAATTTAATTTTCCTATGCAACATATGGCAGGATTTTTGAATTTTTTGGATAAATTTTCAAGTTGGATGGTTAATGAAAAAACTTAAATATTTGCGCGGCTTAATATAAATTTTTTGTTTGTCCAACTTCCTTCATAAGAAGCAGTAGTTAGAATAGAAGAGCAAAATCCTCATTTTTCAAATGTTTGAATCTTAGATAGGCGCATAACTACCTAAATAGGTTTTTCTAGTCCTTTCTTCTTTATCCTTAGGATAGCAAATGACTTAAATATGTTAGAGGAAATCCAAGGGTTATTTGGCCCATTAAAATGAGCGATTTTCAATAAGAGCAAAGGGTGAAAGAAAATAGCTATAAATTCTTATGGATGAGAAAAAGTAAATGAATAAATCTCTGAAAAATATCACAACTTTGCGCCTTTCATAGAGGCATTAATACGGGTAAATTAAGTATGGCTATAGATCCTTTTAAATTTTTGGTAGAAGAACTCGAATTACCATTAGAAAGTATACAAGCGGTCATTAAGTTATTGACTGAAGGTAATACTATTCCTTTTATTTCTAGATATAGAAAAGAAGCCACGGGAAATTTAAATGAAGTGCAAATCCGAGCTATTCAAGAACGATATAATTACTTGCTCGAGCTTGAAGAGCGAAAAAAATCCATAATAGAATCTATAGAGCTACAAGGCAAGATGACAGATTCTTTAAAAATTCAGATTCAAAATTGCATCTCTAAAGCTATTTTGGAAGACCTTTATTTACCTTATAAGCTTAAAAAACGTACTAAAGCTGCCATAGCTAAAGAAAAAGGTTTAGAGCCTTTTGCTTTACGTATCATGGAGCAACCTATAGTAGGTCATCCATGTGAGGAGGCTGCAGTTTATATCAATGCTAAAATAGGGGTAAGTAGTATTGAAGAGGTTTTAGCAGGCGCTTTAGATATTGTGGCCGATAGTATAGCAACAACCCCTGAAGTAAGAGCTTATGTACGCGAGTGTTTTGAAAACGACGGTGTTGTGGTGTCTAAAGTGGTGGAAGGTAAAGAAAGCGTAGCCAGCAAGTATGAAGCTTATTATTTTTTTCAAGAAAAAGTCTCTAAAATTCCTTCTCATCGCTATTTAGCCATTCGCCGCGGAGAAAAAGAAGAAATATTAAATTTTCATATAGAAGTGCCTGAAGAAAATATACGAAATTCAATCAAATCTATCATAAAATATAATCCTTGTTCACCTTTTGCTGAATTCTTAGAGAAAGGCGTGGCACAAGCTTTTAAACGCTATCTTTATCCTAGTGTGGAGACAGAAATTAGAGTACAGCTTAAAATGCAATCAGATCGTGCCGCCATAGAGGTTTTTGCCGAAAATTTGCGCCATCGATTATTAGATGCTCCCTTAGGTTCTAAGGTCGTGATTGGAATTGATCCAGGCTTTCGCACGGGGTGTAAATGCGTAGTGATTGATGAGACGGGCAAATTTATCGATTATAAAACTATTTATCCCTTTCAATCGAATACAGCTAAGGAACAAGCACAAAAAATTTTATGGCAAATGATTAGTACTTATCCACCCTATGCTATTGGTGTGGGTAATGGTACGGCAGGCCGAGAAACAGAAGCTTTTGTACAAGAGGTATTTACCAAAAACAATTTATCGAAAATTATCTTGCTTGCCGTGAACGAGGCAGGGGCCAGTGTTTACAGCGCTTCTGATATTGCGCGGGAGGAATTTCCTGAGCTTGATGTAACTATACGAGGAGCTATTTCTATAGCCAGAAGACTCCAAGATCCTCTTGCTGAGCTAGTTAAAGTCGATCCTCAAGCTATCGGCGTGGGGCAGTATCAACACGATGTGCATCAACCTTTGCTCAAAGATAAACTGCACGAAGTTGTTGAAAGTTGTGTAAATCATGTAGGAGTAGAGCTAAATACCGCCAGTGCAGCTTTATTAAGCTATGTGGCCGGCATTGGACCTCAGATGGCTTTAAAAATTGTTAAACATCGTGAAGCACAAGGGCCCTTTAAAGGGCGTAAAGACCTTAAAAATGTTCCTGGGTTCGGAGCTCGTACTTTTGAGCAGTCTGCCGGCTTTTTGCGTGTCAGAGCAGGAGAGCATCCTTTAGATGGGTCAGCTGTACACCCTGAACGATATGAAGTAGTAGAGCATATTGCCAAGGATATGGGTGTACCCTTAAATGCTTTGATAGGAAATGAAAACTACATTCATAAAATTGAAATCAAACGTTATATTTCAGGGTCTCTGGGGGAGCCTACTCTTAAAGATATCATAGCTGAATTACAAAAGCCGGGGCGTGATCCACGGCAGAGCTTTGAAAAATTGCAGTTTCGGCATGACGTTAATGCTATCCAAGATCTTAAAGAGGGCATGATTTTAGAAGGGATTGTTACTAATGTAGCTGCTTTTGGTGTATTTATAGACATTGGCGTTCATCAGGATGGCTTTATACATATATCAGAGCTAGCCGATCGATATGTTAAAGATCCTTCAGAAGTAGTGCATGTTGGCAAGCGACTTAAAGTTCGAGTCTTAGCAGTTGAAGTGGACCGAAAACGTATTTCTTTAACGGCTCGTACCGTAGAAGCTAATAAAGCTAAAAAAGAAAAAGGCCCAGTGAAGAAGGAAAAAAAAGGTTTTAGTGCCAGTCCTTTCGCTAATCTATAAATTTAAGCTTTTGAAGTTTGGGGATAAAGAAATTAAAAAGGCTTTATTGTTTGTCTTAAGGCGCATCTTGGCTTTAGAATGCCTCGCTTGTTAGTGTGTGCCCCGTTTGCTATAATGTGTAAAACCTCATTTTTAAGTGTTAAACCAAAACTTAAGCTCGTAGCGTAATAAAGGTGTTTCTCTCTTAAAAAGAATGGGTTTAATTTTTTTTAACCTTCTTCCTTCCCGCTTATAGGCTTAATTACGGCATAAAATTTCTTTGATTAGCTATAGCAAACCTATAGAGCATTTGTGTAACCAAGATAGGGGCTAAATTAAAAGATAGTTTTTTTTATTCATTTGGTAAGAGCTTCTTGTGCATTTTGCTTTGAATCTAGCTTATACCCATCTTCTTGCGATTTTCTCCTTCATCCTTTAATCCTAATAGATTAAGATACATTTAAAATTTATAATTAGGATATTATGATTCTATCTTTCTTATATGACTCCATGTTGTGCCTCTTAGCCCTACTTTCTCTACCTAAAGTGTCCTATGACTATTTCATCAAAAAAAAATATCAGCAAAGCCTAGCAAGAAGGTTAGGATTTAATTTTCCCTTAATTACAAAAGGGGAGCGTAGGTTGGTATGGATCCATGCTGTCTCAGTAGGTGAAGCTAAGGCAGCTACTTCACTGGTTAAAACCCTAAGAACTCAGCTTCATGATCCTGTAATTGTTATCTCAAGCGTCACTGAGGCAGGACATGCTGAAGCCAAGCGGAGTATTCCCCAAGCCGATTATCATATCTATTTGCCTGTCGATCTTGCTTTTATTATTCGTCCTATTATGAAACGAGCAGCTCCTGATTTGGTTATCCTGGTTGAAACAGATTTCTGGTATAATTTCCTTAAAGCTGCTAAAGACTTAGGGTCTTTAATTGTAGTAGTCAATGGTAAAATATCCGAACGTTCTTTCCAGCGATTTTTAAAAATTCCTTATTTCACTCATAAGCTTTTCTCCTTTATTGACCTGTTTTGCTTGCAAAGCAAGCATTACTATGAACGTTTTAAAGCTCTTGGCGTAGACCCGCATAAAATGCAGATTACGGGTAATTTAAAATTTGATGATGAGTATCCTCGTTTCACGGCTGAGCAACATGCCGCTTGGAAAAAACGATTTCAAATTGAGGAAATAAATCAAATCGTTGTGTTGGGTTCCTCTCATGATCCCGAAGAAAAAATGATACTGGAACAAATGAAAATTGTTTGGGAAGAACTACCTCATGTAAAGTTGATTATTGTACCGAGGCATCCAGAGCGATTTAATGAGGTGGCTAGGCTTTTGGAAAAAGAATTTATTTCCTACGTGCGTTTTAGCCAAATCGATCAGCCTGTTAATAATGCTAAAGTCATCTTAATTGATGCTATGGGGTTATTACGCAAATGCTATCAACTTGCTGATTTAGCGATTGTGGCAGGAAGCTATACCGCAAGGGTAGGTGGGCATAATATCTTAGAACCTTCTTGGTATGGCGTTCCAGTACTCTATGGGCCTTATATGCATTCTCAACCCGAGTTGGTAGAATTAATGGAGGATTATAAAGCGGGCCGTCAAGTAGATATTAATCATCTCAGCCACGAAATGATAGTACTACTAAAAGATTCTCAATTGCGGCAATCTATAGGAGCCAATGGTGTGCGCATGTTTAAAGATATTAAAGGAGCCACCCAAAAAACTTGGAATTTTATTGAACCCCTTATCAAAAAAAATGCCTGATGAGAGCTTAGGAAAGGCTTTTTCATTATTTGTGCAATTTATTTAATAAAGCCTTGCTTTAAAATAACGATTTTGTTAACTTATCTACTTATTCAGTGACGCGGGGTGGAGCAGGGGTTAGCTCGTTGGGCTCATAACCCAAAGGTCGGAGGTTCGAATCCTTCCCCCGCTATTTTATGGCGGTATAGCTCAGTCGGTAGAGCAACGGAATCATAATCCGTGTGTCGTCGGTTCAAATCCGGCTGCCGCTACATCATTTACTTCTATCCATCAGACTTTCCCGATTATATTATTCTTATTTAATTATACTGGCCTGCAGCTCTAAGATAAGGTGTGGCTTATTTCCTCTATAAACCTCTCTTTTTCAAATTCTCTGGCTTTCATGGAACGTATGAAAGCAGATCAAGCTATCATCCTGTCTATAAGCAATCTTGGGTAGCTAAGATACCCTATATAGATCGTTGTAGAAATATTTATGGAATAACTATAAAGGTTTATGAAAAATAATAAAGATTTTATCTAGCATGGAAACTGTTATATACTTTTAAACATGCTTTTGAAAAGAAATTTAAAAATAATTAGGGATACATCTTACCAACCCTCATTCTTTGAAACGAAGGAAACACTTCTAAAGCTGTCATTAAAGCTTTTTCAATTAAAAATATCTGAGTAATCAAATTTAACAGGATTCTTAAGCTAGATGTTAAGCTGGTTATAAAAATCTATGGATATGCATTTAAAGCTTCACAAGCTGTAGAAAAAAATAATAACGTTTTAGCTTTGTTGGAGCAACTGAATTAGACTATATGCAGGTTGTTGGTAAGGAAAAGCTTGTATGTTATTCCATAAGGCAAATATTCTTTTTGCTAAATTTCCTGAGAATTCAGCGAACCTTATTGATACGATTAAGAAGCTATGAAATAAAATTTTATGTTTTAACTAGAATGAGGGGAGGCAAAAGGTAAGGGCTTACATACCCTCACCTTTTTCTTCAATTAATCCTAAAAAAAGCTTTCTATCCAAGCCTTTTAAAAGAGCTAACGCCATACATTTAGAGGCCTTGTTGAAAGATCCCTGGAACGGTCCTTAGAGAATCCTGGTCACTTATAAAGCTATCGTATTTTATCCAGGAGCTTTTAAAATTATTGTTGAAAATTTTCACAGCTTTAAAAAGGGTTGCTCTAAATTGCTATTATTAAGCTATATCTAGCTGAACCCTTTTTTGCCTAAATGTTATGGGAGCTTATTTTTTCAGGTGCCCTCTAGCCAGTCTAAAATAACTTTTCCAGATTGACCTGACATCATCACTTCAAACCCAGTTTCAAATTTGTCAATAGGATAGTGGTGGGTAATTAACGGCTCTATTTCAAGGCCACTTTCCAATAAATTAACCATTTTAAACCAGCTAGAAAAAATTTCTCTTCCGTAAATGCCTTTGATGGTCAGCATCTTAAAGATAACAAGGTCCCAATCAATTAAGCATTCGGCAGGTAAAATACCCAGCAAAGCAATTTTCCCACCATGATGAGCATTTTCTAAAAGCGTTCTTAAACCATCCGGGTGTCCGGACATTTCCATGCCCACAGTAAAGCCATTCTGAATATCGAGAGCTTTCATAACCTCTTTTAAAGAAGTATTAGCTACATTGACTATTGTTTGCGCACCTAGCTTTTTAGCTAGCTGTAACCGGTATTCATTCACATCGGTAATGACTACTTGATGAGCTCCAGCTTTAGCAGCTATGGCGGCTGCCATGATGCCTATAGGCCCCGCACCGGTAATAAGAACATCTTCTCCTGTAAGATCAAAGGTAAGAGCAGTATGTACAGCATTTCCATAAGGATCAAAGATGGATGCGACATTATCTTTAATGGAAGGAGGAAGGGGAAAGACGTTTTCGGCGGGGATATTAAAGTATTCAGCAAAACAGCCATGCCGATGAACGCCTACACCTAAAGTGTTTATACATAGATGCTTTTGGCCTTTAAGGCAGGAAATGCAGCTGCCACAGGTAATGTGCCCCTCGCCGCTCACGCGATCACCTACTTTAAGGCCTTTAACATTTTTACCTATCTCAGCGATTTCTCCCATATATTCATGCCCCACTACCATAGGTACAGGAATCGTCTTTTGTGCCCAGGCATCCCACTTATAAATATGAATATCTGTGCCACAGATAGAAGTTTTATGTGTTTTAATTAAAACCTCATCTTCTTTAATGGAAGGGATGGGAACATCTTCCATCCATAGGCCTTCTTTGCGGTAACTCTTAACTAAAGCTTTCATGATGACCTTACATATATGAATTTAAAAGACAAAGATGTTAGATGATTTTAAATTCTTTGCCAACATTTTCAAATGCTTGTATGGCCATATCTAATTCTTCTTTATGGTGGGCTGCTGACATTTGCGTACGTATACGTGCTTGTCCTTGAGGAACGACAGGATAGCAAAACCCTATCACATAGACTCCATGCTCTAACATACGAGCAGCCATTTGCTGAGCTAAGACTGCGTCGCCTATCATGACAGGAATAATAGGATGTTCACCAGGTAGGAGCTTAAAACCTAATTGGGTCATTTTTTCACGGAAATAAAGACTATTATCTTTTAATTTCTTTCTCAGATTCTGGCCATTTTCTACTATTTCTAAACATTTTATGGAAGCATACGCGATAGCAGGTGCTAGGGTATTAGAAAAAAGATAAGGCCTTGAACGCTGTCTTAACCATTCTACAATTTCTTTACGTCCTGAAGTGTAACCTCCCGAGGCACCACCTAACGCTTTTCCCAAAGTACCGGTAATAATATCTACCCGTCCGATAACCTCGCAATGTTCTGGTGTGCCGCCTCCTTTTTCCCCTAAAAAGCCTACAGCATGCGAATCATCTACCATAACAATCGCCTCATATTTGTCTGCTAGATCACAGATGGCTTTTAAGTTAGCAATGCTGCCATCCATAGAAAATACACCATCGGTAGCAATCATTTTAAATCGACACTCTTTAGCCTCTATTAATTGTCTTTCTAGATCTTCTATATCATTGTTCTGATAGCGCAAACGCTTGGCTTTACAAAGCCTTATTCCATCGATAATGCTAGCATGATTTAAAGCATCACTAATAACAGCATCTTCACTACCTAAAAGAGTTTCAAAAAGGCCTCCATTGGCATCGAAGCATGAAGAATAAAGAATGGTGTCCTCTGTTTTCAAAAAATGAGAAATTTTATTTTCCAGCGCATGATGTACGCTTTGCGTGCCACAGATAAAACGTACCGAAGACAATCCATATCCATACTTATCATAACTTTCTTGAGCAGCCTTAATGATTTGTTGATTATTAGCTAGGCCAAGGTAGTTATTGGCACAAAGATTTAGCACCTTATTCCCATTAGCTAGGGTAATGGTAGCTTGCTGAGGAGAAATAATTTCAGATTCTTTTTTGTATAGACCCGTGTTTTTAAGTTGTTCAATTTGCTGTTTGAGATTTTTTAGAAAAGATTGATCCATAAAGTACTCCGTTTTTAACAGAGTAACATTTCTATGTATCTACTGACAAGTAGATCGTAGGAGTAGAAATATAAGAAGGGTTTGGGGAGTAAAAAGAGGTTAGGATTTAAGATACTTATGCTTTAAAGCCTCAAGAGTTTTAGGTAGATATAAATAGTCTTTCTAATGCATAGAAATTATTTTCATTAGAAAGACCTTTAATATTTAGGTTAGAGGAGGAGCTTCTGGGAAATCTACTTGAGTGCCGATAATGTTATTAAAGTAATTGGTAAACATGTTAACAGCAATATTAAGTACAATTTCTATAAGTTCTTGATCAGAAACACCTTCATTCTTTAACGCGACGACATCTTCTTCAGAAACCTTACCTCGTTTCTCTACTACTATTTTAACAAATTTAAGAATGGCTTTTGTTTTAGGTTCTTGAGCCTCTCCCTTGCGCGCTAGTAATATTTCTTGCTCAGGAATACCGTGCGCCTTAGCAGAAAGAGTATGCGCAGATACGCAATACTCGCATTGATTAGCTTGGCCAATAGTTAAAGCAATCTCCTCTCTAACTTTTGCAGATAAATGAGTATGAGCAGCAGCTTCGCTTAAAGCTAGAAAAGCTTTCAAGGTTAAAGGGGAGTTGCCCATATTCTGGAAAATATTAATAACTCTACCCATCTTTTTCTCTAGGGCCTCATATAACGGTTTAAGCTCAGGTCCAGCTTTTTCAGGAAGAACGGGGGTGACGCGTAACATAGCTTTTACTCCTAGGTGACTGTTAAAATAGAGAATTAACGAAACTCAAGGTTTAATACAAGTTTTTTTTTACTGCTTCTAATGTTAATGAGACCTTAGCAGCTAGACGCTAGAAACTTTTGTCAATCTTAGTTAGTAAAATGGTTGTTAAAAGTTTGCTCTTAACAAAATGTTGATAAACAATCAAGCGGTAGAGTTTTTATTTAAATAATTTTTAACCTCAGGAGCTCGTCGTGTACATGCTGGTGCTCTTGGCAGACAATTGCATCAATATCCATCTTCTGGGCAGTTGTTACATTTGCTAAAGAATCATCAATAAATAGACATTCCTCTGGCTTTAAAAAGTATTTGTTTAAGAGAAATTGATAAATTTTTTTGTGTGGTTTAACGGTATGAATTTCGTAGGAGAAGAAGGCGCCATCAAAGCTATCTAAAAGGCCGTTATATATAGATATCTTCTTAAAAAACTCTCCCGAAATGTTAGATAGAATGAAAGTTTGCTTTCCTTGTGCTTGAACTTGTTTTAAAAGGCTAATTCCTTTTTCTAGAGGCACTAGCTTTTCTAAAGAAAGGCTAACAAAACGTTCAATATATTGACGGGGGTAACAGGTGCTAAGCTGCTGCATAGCTTCCTCTAAAGAAATGATTCCTGCGTCTAAATCAGTCCACGTTTGTGTGTAAATAATTTTCTCGATATGAAGAGGGAAATCAGGATCTTTTTCTTTAAGAAGGCGTGAAACTTCTTTAGGATTCCAATAAAAAAGCACTCCTCCTAAATCAAAAATAACTTGTTTATAAAGGCTTGATTTCATTAAAGATCACACTCTTTTGGCAAGTGGGGCAAAGATGGGTCCCTCGCTGGGCTACCACAATTTTAATAATAAGTGTGCTACATCTTGAGCAGGCTAATCCTTGCTGACGAAAAACTTTTAAATGATGCTGATGACCCCCTCTTCTTCCGCTAACACTATAGTAGTTACTTGCTCCTACACCTAAACTTGTTCCTTTGTTTTCAATCCCTTTGTTTAGCACATTTTGAATGGCTTGGTGTAATGCTTTTATCTCTTTTTTAGTCAGAGAATTAGTTAATTGTTGGGGATTTATTTTAGCTTCCCATAATGCTTCGTCAACATATATATTTCCTAGCCCTACAATATGCTTTTGATTAAGAAGAAAGGGTTTAATTTGAGAAGCATACCTTTGCAGCATAGAAGTTAATGCTGAGCAGGTAAAGTTAGAAGAGAGGGGTTCTAAACCAAGCCTGCTTAATTTCTCTAGGGGGTCACTATATAAAGACCAGCGTCCAAATTTTCTGGGATCTTCATAACGTAGGATTGTTCCATCTGTAAAAACTAGGCGTACATGTTCATGCTTTTTAATAGGCAACGGGTTGGCGAGCCATTCAAATTTACCGCTCATACGCAGGTGTACGAACAAAGTACTTTGCGACAAAGTAAATACCAAATACTTTCCACGCCTTGCTAAGTTATTAATAGACTGACCTTGGATTTGATGTATAAATACTTGATCATCCGAGGTATCAATTATTTTAGGCCACTGTACATAGGCGGTTGCAATTTGTTTACCGACTAAGCCAGTCGCGATAAGTTCCCGTACGATAGTTTCTACTTCTGGAAGCTCAGGCATATTTAAGCTATAAGCTAAATTGATGTGGATAAAAATGAGTATATTAGATGGTTAAATAGTCTGGCAAACCTTTTTTATTGCGAGGGAGTATTTGCAGGCAAGTAAGCTAAATGGTAAGCGAGGGCTTAAGATTTTTTAAAAGCTCTAGAAGAGGAAAGAAACTTTTAGCATTCATGAAGGAAGGATAAATATAAAATCAAATTTTGAATAGTTGCCTAGTCATCAATATTCTTACTAGTTTGCCAGGTAAACAAACTAAAGGATAAAGAACAAATGCATTTTACTTAAAAATTTTTTAAGCCGGAGGAAAGTTAAATTGTTTTTTTTAAGGATAGGTTAATGAAAGGGCGTGAAGTCCTTTTTATCATATTTACCACTATAAGCTGGCCCAGCACACTTGGCTAGCATGAGGGCAAAATTCTTTTAATTCCTTTATTATCCCCCCTTTATTAATTTTTATGGCTTTGATGCGTCTTAATATAGAAGCAGAGCGGCTTTATCACTTAGTGGTAGGAATGTGGATAGCAAGCGCTAAGAGTGAAAACCCGAACCAAGCCATATTAATTCCTACCAATGGGCCAATTATCCATCGAGAAGTTTCGGGCCAACCTGAGAGAATAATACCTGACATCAAAAGGGCAATAATTCCGCTAGAAAGTAGCCACCCCCAATTGGGTGTACCTTTTATTTCAAGACTAATGCTTATTTTAATGATGCCTTCAACCAAAAAAAAGAGGGCAGTTAATAGAGTAAGAGTTTGCATACCTGCCATAGGATAGATAAGCATGCAAGCCCCTACTAACATAGAGATAAGTGCACAAGCCAACGATAAGGCTCCTCCGGGTTCATGCATCGCTTTAAAAGATTTATAAAGTTGAGCGCCCCCTCCTAGAAGAATAATACTCCCTATCATTAATTCAATACTTAAGGTCGCTATGAAAGGGGCAGTAATAGCTATCCCTCCTAAAATAATTAACAAAATGCTTTCCACAATAAAAGCTATGCGATACTTTTGTAAAATATTCATAGGAAAAAACCTCCTTATTCATCAACTTCATTGATATTTTATGGTTATCCTTAAGCTTAATTTATAAACGCATAATCTGTAAAATATATTCAATATGTCTAAAAGCAATTTAGCTCCCATCTATCTGCCTATTAAAGTTGTTTTGAAAGCCAAAAAAAGTGAAATAACAGGCTGGGAAAATGATCGCCTCAGAATACGTCTTTCCGCTATTCCTGAAAAAGGGCTAGCGAACGATGAGCTGCTTAGGCTTCTTTCCATTACTTTAGGTATCCCTAAAACTTCTCTGCAGATTGTGCAAGGAAAAACTGCGCGCCTAAAAATCGTTCGTATTGAAAGGCTTTCCTCTCAAACGCTTCATCCTATTTTATTATCTAAATAATGTTTTGCTCTGAGAAGATTTGAATATATTTGGGAATTTTCCGCCCTTTTTCCTTATTATCACTTAGGCTACTTTTATATAAAATTTTGTAGAGATGGAGAAATATTTTTGAATATTAAGATTAGCTAATATTTTTTGTTTTAGCTCAGCTTCCTTCTGGCAAGGCTTAAAAGCCGTTTATTAGTAATATTATGCTTATGATAAAGCACTTAAGATATTATTCATTTTCTTTATACCAAAATTTGACAAAGAATAAAGAAAAATTATACTCAATCAATTAAGCAATATAGTGTATAGAAAACTAAATATGTGGAGCTTTGCTTGATTACAGAATTTTTCTTAAGTCAGTACGGATAAGGAAGTATGCTTATATCATTGCAAATGAATTAAAAGGTGATAAGTGCGGGCTCAAAGGGGGAGAGTAATACTTATATAACCCAGCAGGCTATTATCAATTTTTAGCAGGAAACTGAAATGTTTGCCCTCTATATTTTATATGGATGATGGTCCTAACTAGGGAAGGAAAAGTTAAAATTATTATCCCTTTAATAGGTGGTAGCAGGGCCATAGCCTGCAAAAAAAATAAAATTTTAAAGAGATGAAATAATATAAAAAAGACTCAATAAAGAATTTACTTATTTATTTGAGTAGATTATTTAGGCAATTTGCTAATAAATAATTATCAATTAACACATTAAGCTGGTATATGCAAAATTTTATAGAGTCAAATGCTACATTTATAGCAGGGCAGTGGGCATTTATCAAATTGTTAGGTTTATGTTACCTCCTTGCTTTCTGGTCCTTATTTATTCAAGTAAAAGGTTTATATGGGTCTAAAGGCATCCTTCCTATGAAGGAGATTTTTAGCGGCATGCGAAGGAGCAAAATGTATAAGCATTATTTAAAAACACCTTCTATATTTTGGATAAGTACGAGTGACAGGATGCTAAAGGGGGTAGCCTTAGTAGGAATAATAGGGGCAAGCCTAGTGCTTTGTGGGTTTGCTGTTAGCTGGATGCTCTTTATTCTTTGTTTATTATATTTATCTTATGTTTCTCCTTCTCTTTATTTTTTGTCTTTTCAATGGGATGTTTTATTGATAGAAGTAGGGTTTGCCGGTTTCCTTTTATCTTTACAATCGCCTCCTTTACCTATTGCTGTATTTTTATTGTGGGTTATTCTTTTTCGTTTAATGTTTTCTTCAGGGATAGTGAAATTTCTATTAGGGAGCCAGGAATGGAGGAATCTATCTGCCATGCAATATCATTATGAAACGCAGCCGCTTCCTAATAAAATAGCTTATTTCTTTCATCATCAACCCAAATGGTTATCTCAACTATCCACGCTTGCTGTCTTCTTTTTTGAAATTATTTTACCTTTCTTTATTTTTACTAATCCAGACTTCAGAGTTTATACCTTTCTTATCCTTGTATTGTTCCAATCGATCCTAATCTTAACAGGTAATTTTACTTTTTTTAATGGGCTTACTATTGCGCTTAGTTTTATGCTTTTGGAAGATAATTATTTGCCCTGGCTGCAACCCTATCTCCCGCTTCCTAATTCTCCAAGAGAACTATTTACTTCTCTTTGGGTCTCTATCTCAGCCATATCTTTGATCGTGCTAAATTTTTTCCAACTTGTCCAGCTTTTTCGCTCTTTACCTTCGGTAGAGCGGGTTTTTGCTATAATAAGTCCGTTTTATCTTGTCAATAAATATGGCCTGTTTTCATGTATGGTTACTCGGCGTTATGAAATTGAAGTGCAAGGAAGTGAGGATGGTAGGACATGGAAAATATATGAATTTAAATGGAAGCCTGGGAATCTTAAAATTTCTCCTCGCCAGGCAGCGCCTTATCAGCCGCGATTAGACTGGCAGCTTTGGTTTGCTGCCCTTGGAGAAGTTAAACACAATCCCTGGTTTACACGTTTTATCTATCGATTAATGGAAAACTCGCCAGAAGTTGTAAAATTGATGAAAAATAATCCTTTTCCTGATAAGCCTCCTACATATATGCGGGCTAATCTTTATGAATACCATTTTACAACACCTCAAGAGAAAAAAGAGTCAGGCAATTGGTGGAAGCGTAAGTATGTAGGCATTTATATGCCTCCTGTGAGTAAGAGTTAAAATATAGGAAGGCTGTGTGGAATATACAAAGGAAAATAGCATAGGTAGCGCCAACAAAAGAACTTTTAGCCATGATACAAGCGTAAAAAACAGATTGGATAGGCTATCTAATGTGGAAAAAATTTATGCTGTTGAAAAAGAATTGTTTGATCGGCTTTTAAATGCCTCTTCTACTACTCATAAAATCCTTTGAATCTTTAAGAAAGAAGATTAGGCTTACCAAGCCATGCTGGATATTGATCAGGTCGTAAAAAGTATTAATAACGCTAACGGTCTTTCAAAGGATATACTTGACGGGTCCTTTAGACAGAGATTCACTAAATCGATTAATTAATAAATACTGCACCATTTTTTCAAGGTGGCCAAGAAATAGTGTTTTTCTGATATCTATAGATGAGTGCGCTCAATTGACAGTAAAAATAATAAAGCAACTCCTATTTCTACCTCGCTAGATTTAAAGCCACATTTGTAATTAAAATGAAGAAGTTTAGTCCCCATAAAATGTTTTTTAATGTTTATTTATAGAGCTTCTAGCTCGCTGGTTTCATTCGCTAAAGATAATAATTGCATCTTTTTGTTGACAGCAGGGTCTATAGAGGTAATATATAAAACATTTGGAGACAATTTAATTGCAAAAGTGAAGAAAAAAGAAAAAAACTAACGATTGAAGCGTGCAATTAAATGTAAATCAGATTGCTTAAGAAGAAGAAAGAAGCTTTGCCTCTAAAGCATATTTCTCTTTTATTGCACTTGTACGCATTAAGGGCAATATATTAGGGGCCTTGCTAAATAATAACCAGGCAGGCCATGCATCTGCATTCTCCCGTCTATTTTGTTAGGGAATTATTAGATGAGCTATGTGCTGTAATTAGTTAATTGAAGTATAAGCCTTAGCTCTCAGAGGCTTAGCTTTTAACATGCTTGAGTGTAAAGGAAAGATTTCAATGGAAAGAGTAGAGGAGAAAGAAGCTATCGTTCTTGAAGTAGAAGGATACAAGCTCTTTGGTGTTTTACATCTTCCTTTAAAGGGAGAAAAAGTTCCTGGTATTTTAATGTGTCATGGCTTAGCAGGGAATAAGATAGGCCGTTTTCGCACTGCTGTCACTTTAGCTAAAGAATTAGCAAAGAGGGGCATAGCATCCCTTCGTATAGACTTTCGAGGTTGTGGCGATAGCGATGGAGATTTTTGCGAAGCAAGTGTGAAAGGATTGTTAAAAGATGCCGGCGCCAGCTTAAACTATTTGCAAAAGCATGCCCGTATTGATCCTTATCGTCTAGGTGTTTTGGGCCGCTCTTTCGGTGCGGCAATAGCTCTTATGGCAGCGCACTCGCATAAGAACATTAAAAGCCTTGCTTTATGGGCTCCTCTATACAACACAGAACAGTGGCAAGAGGCCTGGCGCATTTTCCATGACGTTCATACACCTGCAAAGGTACGCGAACAATTGCTAAGCATTGAGGGACAACAAGGTAGCCCTATATTTTTTGAGGAGTTCTTCAATGTTGATCTAGCACCTACTTTAGAAGCCTTAGCCGATGTGCCTTTGTTGCATATCCATGGGCTAAAAGATAGCGTGGTTAAAGTAGATCATGCAAACCTATATGAAAATAAACGCTCAACTGCGCGAGCAACCTCTAAATTTATAAAAATACCAAAAGGGGACCATCATTTTACCCATAAAAATGATCAAGAGTTAGTTATTGCTGAAACAGTCAATTGGTTTAAAGCCACATTGTGAAGAAATAAATAGTAATTTATAGAGCAGGAGCTTTTATGCCTAGCACCTTACAGAAAATCCGCATGGAATATCAACCTTTGTTACCGCCTTTATTAAATGACATCCATTCACTTGCTCTTATTCCTACCGGCAATTTAGTGGTGAAAGATTCTGCCTTAGCACATCTCTTTCCCCATACTTATCAGCGACCTCACTTAAAAGTCGCAAAGAGCCAAATTCAAGAACAATTTCCTATGCGTATAGGCTTTGTGTTTTCTGGAGGTCAAGCAGCCGGAGGACACAATATTGCTTCTGGGTTGTTTGATTCTTTAAAAAAATTGCATGTTGATAGCCAGCTCTTTGGATTTTTAGGAGGACCCGATGGTATCGTTAAAAATAAATATATAGAAATTAATGCGGAAGTTTTAGCTTCTTATCGAAATCAAGGGGGCTTTAATTTAATTGGAGCAGGTCGGACAAAGATAGAAACTTCCCAGCAGTTTTTAGCAGCTGCTCAAACTGTAAAAGATTTAAAGCTCGATGGTTTGGTTATTGTGGGTGGGGATGACTCTAATACAAATGCCGCTTTGCTTGCAGAGTATTTTTTAAGCCAGGGAATGGCTACTAAAGTAATTGGTGTACCCAAGACAATTGATGGGGATTTAAAAAATGAATTTATTGAACTTTCTTTTGGGTTTGATTCGGCCACAAAAACATATTCTGAATTTGTAGGAAATATTCTTGTCGATGCTTTATCGGCAGAAAAATATACATTTTTTATTAAGCTTATGGGGCGAACAGCTTCTCACATTGTGCTAGAAGTGGCTCTGAACACCCACCCCAATTTGGCTCTTATTGGAGAAGAAGTTGAAGCGCAAGGATGGACTCTTCAAGATATTACCCATATAATAGCGGACTTAATAATTGAACGTGCTAAAAGTGGCAAAAACTATGGCGCCATATTGATCCCTGAAGGGCTTATTGAATTTATTCCAGAATACAAAATCCTAATCAAAGAATTGAATACCCTCTTAAGCACAAAGCCAATATATGCTGAAAAAATTGAATCTTTAATACCTAACCAAGAAAAAATTAATTATATTAAAGCTTTTCTTTCTTTAAAAGCTCAGCAAAGCTTACAAACTTTACCCGAAGATATTCAAATGCAGTTATTGCTGGATCGTGACCCTCATGGCAATGTACAAGTAGCTAAAATTGATACCGAGCGTCTTCTTATTGAAACTGTTCGTCAAGAGTTAACAAAACGATTAGCTCAAAATTCTTCCGTGGTAAAATTTAATCCTCAGCCTCTATTTTGCGGTTATGAAGGTCGCGCTTGCTTACCTTCCAATTTCGATAGCCAATACTGTTATACCTTAGGTCATCTAGCTACATTATTGATTCAGGCGGGAGCAACTGGTTATATGGCATGCATACAAAAATTGAATGAGCCTATAGAAAATTGGGAACTTTGTGGTGTGCCTCTTGTTTCTATGATTCATTTAGAAGAACGTCATGGAAAAACTAAGCCGGTGATTAAAAAAGCATTAGTCGAATTAACAAGTCCTATCTTTAATTATTTTAAGCAAGAAAGTGTCAAATGGCGCTTAAATGATGATTATATCAATCCTGGCCCTATGCAATTTTTTGGCCCTGAGGAAATCACCCATAGCAAGCCTTTTACTCTCATGAACAAAAAATAGCAGATAGGCAAGCTTTAACGCTTATGAGAAGATTTTTATAAAGATATTCTAAATTAGGCAAGGAGGGGGGAGGCAATAGGCCGTAATAGCAGAAAAAAGTGATAAACATATTTTAATTGAAGTAAAGGAAAAGCTTTTTGAGGACATAAAGGAGATCTCTAAATAAAAAGATAAAATTTAGAGAACCTCGTCCAATGTTTTTAAACAGCCGCTTAGATAGTTATCTTGAAGCAACTCCTTTAAATGGAGGGGGAGTAGGTTGAAAAGCCTTTTCCTTTTGATCAGGACTGCCTTCTTAGGCTTATTGCTAAAGTTAATAATAGGCTTAAAAGATTAAGGAGGACCCTCATTTATATCTTTTAAAAAGGCATATTTAATGTCTAAAATCCCTATGTCTGATAGTCCTATACCTCCTAAATTTTCGCTTTCTGCATAAGGGAAAGAACCAAAAAGCAAAGGAGCAATAGGCAGGGAGTCCATAAGAAGTTTTTCAGCATTTTCTAAATATTTTCTACGTGTATCGCTATCTTTTTCCAAGTAAGAAGAAGCTAATAAATCAAGATATTTTGCGTTTTCGTTCTGGCTAAGGGTGAGATCGTAAATTTTATAATTAAAGTTTTCTAAAAAACCTAGAGGATCACTAAATCTTGTACCCCATGAATTCAACGTAATTTGGTAATCTCCTTTTTCAATAGATTGGGCGAAAACTTCAGGTTCTTGCTTTTGTAGCTGAATGGTAAAGCCAAATGCATGATTCCACTGCTGCTGCACAGCTTGAGCAATTGTTCCTTGCATGTCTGTATTAGCATAAGTTAAGGTAAGCTGAGGGAGAGAATCTTTATCCATTTCCATTTCTTGTAAAGCCTCTTGAAATAATTGCCAAGCTGCTGGAAGATCATTGTCTTGAGAGTAGTTTATAGCTTCCCAATCTGCTAGGGGTGGAATTATCCCTGTTGCAGGCAAGTTAGTTCCTTGGGTAGCCAGCTCAGCAATAACTTTTCTATTTAGGGCCATGTTAAAAGCTTTACGTATTTTGACATTGCTCAGGAAGTTAGTTTTGGTATTGAAGTGTAGTCCATGCATAATTGCTGCAGGCTTAAGCTTTAATAGCTCTTGGTGTTTTAAGGTCGGCACAGTCTGTAAGGGTAAATGGCTTAAAGGGGAGCCCACATAATCCACCTTTCCTCTTTCAAACATTTTGTAAGCTTTGTTTCCATCCATTGCCGACAAGACAACAGCGTCGATAGCAACCACTTTTGCATCCCAATAACTGGAATTTTTAACAAGAACAATTTTTTCTGAAGGTTTCCATTCTCTAACTTTAAAGGGACCATTAGTGACTAAGGGACAATTTTCCTTTTTCTGTACGAATCCTAGAGAAGGATGAACGGGAAAATACAGAGGGGTGGTTACTGCCTTTAAAAAATAAGGAGTAGGATTTTCCAGCTGGATCATTAGATGCTTAGAATCTAACGCTTTAATGCCTACCGCTTCTGCAGAGCCACTTCCTTCTTTAAATGCCTTGGCACCTTTAATTATATAGAGTAGATCAAGATTTTTGCTTGGAAAAGAAGGGAGTAAAACACTCATCCATGATTGTTCGAAATCTTTTGCTGTTAAAGGAGTGCCATCACTCCATTTTGTATCCTTGAGGACAAAAGTATATGTTTTTAAATCAGCAGATACTTCTACAGATAGGGCTACTGCTGGGATAACGTTGCCTTGATGATCTATCTTCATCAAACCCTCATAGAGCATATGCAAAAGATTTTTAGTAATTAAATTAGCTGGATAGCGTGGGTCCATGCTAGAGGGAGACTCCTCACAAGCCAACCTAAGTATAGCTTCTTGTTTTTTAGGCACTTTTTCATTTTGGCAAGCTGAAAGCAAAAATATAATGAGTGCGAGTAAAGAAAAATTTTCTTTCATATCTATTCTCCTCCTCCTCTTGCAAAACCAGACGGTGTGTAAGGTCTATTAATCAAATACAAGCCAAGCAGCTATTCTTTCCAGCAAGCTTAAAATTAAAGATAAAAGCCTTGTTTTTCAATTAATTAATTTATTTAAATCTATCTATTTATCACTCAAAGCAAATGAATTATTTTTAAAGACGTAAAGTAAATTTAGCTAGCATTTTCTGCTGATAAAAATAGCAAAAATTTTTCTTTTCTTATTTTTGTTGTAGCATTATGAGGGATCCGTTATAAAAAAATTTAATCATACAACAAGTGGATGGGATGGTCTATGTTCAAAAGTTTTCTAGTGGGTAGTATTATTGTAAGTTTAATTGGAGCTTTTACTTTGTATGGATACGGAAAAAATATTGTAGACGACATGTTTTTGGCTTCAAAGAATTCCTATAAAGAAAATAGCAGCGTTTCTGAGCCTGTCCTTGAAGGGTGGATAGATTATATACCAGCTTCCAAAAGCTTTACTTCAAAATTTCCTGCTATACCCCAGCACGCTACCGATCGGGCCTTAGATAGTAAAACTAAAGAATCTAAGCAATATGAGATGTATGTCTCAGAAAATAATGATCATGTCTTTATGATTAGTGTAATATCCTTTTTAGACGTTAACAAAATACGAGATAGTGAAAAGGCTTTAAAAAATATTGTCGATGATATGGTGGTATCAAACCCAGGAAACAGATTAGAAAAGTTTCAGCAAGGAAGCCTAGAGGATATTAAAAATGTAGAATTTTTAATTACTAATGAGTCTTATACTATTAAAGGACGTGCCTTTTTAGCTAAAAACAAACTCTATGTTTTATCCGTATTGTCTAAATCGGCAGCTGATCCTAGCTTAGAATTCGAATACTTCTTTAAATCCTTTAAAATAAATAAGGATAGCTCTCCTAGTCTTTTGTCTTTTTCTACGAAAAACTAATATTTTAAGGAAGTCTATGATAAGAATAGTTTATGCTTTTATTTTAGCGGTGCATTTGAAGGCGAGTATGGTGTGTGCAGATCAACCTTCTTCTTCAGTTAATCACCATCCTTCGGCTATTTCTACTGCTCAAGCTTCTGGATCATTAAAAGCTCCCCTTATTTCCTTTAAAAAGCCTTTAAATCCTATCTCTACAAGTGAAGGCTTCCCTTTTACCTTGCCAGGGATCGTAAGTTTAAAAGACAATCAGTGGGTGGGAAGCGATAATTTATATAACTTAAAACCAAATATTCGCATAACTTTAGAGCTAGTGAAGGGCGAGAATAAGAATTTTGACATTAATGAAGAAGAAGTGAAAGGGCATATTCAAGAAAAACTTGCCAGAATAGGGATTAGCTCAACAACTTTGCATGAAGCTAACCAGCCTTTCTTACCTCTGTTTCATGTCCTAGTGTTAGTTGATTCTATCGACCAGTTCTATACTGCTAGTTGTTCATGTCGTTTATTTGAACCTGTTATTCTAAAACGTGTCTCTTTGGAAAAAGGAATTATTTATCAAGCAATTACCTGGGAGAAACAAGAGCTGATTACTTCACCAAAAAAAGATTTTTCCGATTTATTAACTAAAACTCTTAATGGTTTAACAGAAGATTTTGTGAATAGATTTCTTTATTTTCAAAAATTAAAGTATAAAGTTCAGTAGGCTGATAAAACTTTTATAAAAGAATCAGCTAGGCTAAAAATTATAATTTTACAAATCTGTAGACATTAATCTAAAAAAAGCTGATAATTTGAGTATCTGCAATTTAATGAGGCGAGCTAGTATCTAATAAGTATTTAAAGTCGTAAGAAAAATTATGAAACTAGAGAATTTTAAATCTTTTAATCTTCTCTTGGACTATGTTTGGGCTTCATTAGATGTCAAATTTCCAAGATTTCCCAACAGAGTTTACTTATAAGGTCTAAGGGCTTGTACCAATAGCCTTTATCTTATAAATCATTCTTTCCTAGCACTTAAGAGCTTTTTTTAGATCTCTCTTTTTCTCCTTTAATATTGCAGTTGTTAACCAACCCAAAATGGAGTCCATATGAAGAAAATTTTTGTAGGCAACTTATCCTGGAAAGCAAGTGAAGAGACTTTAAAGCCTCTTTTTGAAGCTTTTGGAACTGTTGTCTCCATCAAAATTATTAAAGATCAGTATACAGGCAAATCTAAAGGTTTTGGATTTGTTGAGATGGAAACTGATGATGAAGCTGCAAAATGCATCCACGAGCTTAATGAAAAGCCTTTCTTAGAGCGTAATTTGCGCTTGAGCCCCGCCCAAGAACGTCAAGCTGGTGCAGGTGGTGGTCGTGATAATAGAAGCCCTCGCGGCAACGGTGGGGACTCCTATCACCGGGGTGGTCAACGTTCTAATCGAGATAGATCTTTTGCATCTGAGTAATAAGATTATCGATCTTAAACGATTTCTAAAAACCATGGTTTAAGCCATGGTTTTTCCAATTTTTTAACTTCGCAGCTTGAATAAAACGATGTAGGCAGATTTAGTTATTAAATAAAGTATAGAAGCTAGAAATACAGGTAAATAGAAGCATTATCAATTATATAAAATAATCTTACTTTATTAAATTACTAGAATTCATGCTAAATTTTTTTAATATTCTTTCACATCCTTACGATTGTAAGCCACAAGGATCTAAAAATTTATAAACTAAGCATTTAAGTAAAAGTTAGCAAAGAAGAGCGGTTGCTTACCACCCTAATGCTAACTCTTCTTACCTTTAAATACTTGCTTTTAAACATAAAAAAATACAGTAAAAAATTATTATAATATTTCAAACGGAGTCCATATGAAGAAAATTTTTGTAGGCAATTTATCCTGGAAAGCAAGCGAAGAGACTTTAAAGCCTCTTTTTGAAGCTTTTGGAACTGTTGTCTCAATTAAAATTATTAAAGATCAGTATACAGGCAAATCTAAAGGTTTTGGATTTGTAGAAATGGAAGCTGATGATGAAGCTGCAAAATGCATTCACGAACTTAATGAAAAGCCTTTCTTAGAGCGTAATCTTCATTTAAGTCCCGCCCAAGAGCGCCAGCCAGGTGCAGGTGGTGGCCGTGACAGTAGAAGCCCTCGTGGCAACGGTGGAGATTCCTATTCTAGAGGAGGACAGCGTTCTAATCGTGATAGAAATTACGATTAATTGACGCCCTTATTTCTATCCTGAAATTTTAAAAACCATGATCTAAACAATCATGGTTTTTTATTTTAAACTTAGTTAAAAAAAATTGGCCCATCAGCAGATTAATAAAACCTTCCAATCTAGGGCCGAGCAAGAATGGCTCATTTTCTTTAAGTTCAGGGCGTGTTTGTAGATGGCAGCAAGGGCATCTGCTCGTTACTAGATCTATTTGGCATTCCTTAAAAATGAGCAAAGGATTATAGCTTTAGCCATGATTATATGTCTTTGCTTGCTGGTCTATATACTTACTCAGCGTCACTTGCGTCAACAATTACAAAGATTATCTACCTCTATTGTTAATCAATTAGGAAAGCCTACAAAGATGCCTACCCTACGTTGGATCTTCCGAGTTCTTGAAGCTGTTTATCTCTTGATAAAATGTACCCTCGAAGGTATGTAAGAGTTAATCCTTAATTTAAATCCTAATATAAAACATATGTTACAAGTGTATGACCCTTTTTCAGAAATTATATACTCATGGAAATTAACTTGCTGAATGTGGGCTAGATCATCAAAGTCTTTGATAAAAATATTTTTAATGCTTACGGCCTATGCTCAAGTTAAATAAAAAACTTGCATAAAACTAAAATCCTTAACTATCATTAAGTTATGAATAAACCAAAGGAGGGAAAGAAATTAATTACCCCTTCCTTGTTTATTAGGAGGCCCATTTTTTCATAACATAGTATTAAATTAACCCAAGAGGTCACTATGTCTATGTCTATTCAACGAGATTTTCCTGCAATCCAACGGTTTGAAAAGCTAGGAGATACCGATTGGGAAACCCTCAAGAAATTATATGTCACAACTTTTTACCTAGAGGCGGGCGCTCAGGAGCAAGCTGCTCAAAAGATGCAAGCCCACATAGAGGACCGCGATATAGTCGACTATGCCAGCTACCGAGAAGCAATTTTAAGAATATTTCCCTCTTCTTATTTTAATCTAGCAGCAGGAATAGAAGGTAGGATAGCGAAAACGGCTACTGATGGGTATACCTTTACAGCGAAATGGTACGAATTTATAGTCACGCAAAAAACAGCTCAGGTGCCTACAGGTTTAGAAAAGTCGCAAAAGTGCAAGATTGCTATTAAAGCTCCTGGTAGTCGCAAATTAACCTCTGATATTGATACTTCTATTCTGACCACATTTACAGGAGAAAACTCTTTTTTTGAGCATGCAGAAGCAAAAGTTAAAAAGGAGGGACTCGATTATGAAGGTCGCATTACCAACGCTATTATTGATGGTTTTTATAGCATTTCCGAAGAACTATTTAAGATGACCTCTGCTTCCCAACGAGATTCAAATGCATATACAGATACCATAGCCAAAGATAAAGAAATCTACCCAAAATTTCTTCATGATAATGAAAATAATCCCTTAATTCAAGGAGAGAGGCTTTTTTCTGAAGAAGAATTTGCCAAAATATTTAAAGAGTATAAATATCAAAAACATGTTCAAGAAATGGCGGCAAGTTTATTCTCCCTGCATGCTAGCTTGGAGCAAGAGGAATGGCAAGCATTTAAAGATTTTGTTAAAAAAAGGTTAGGTAAAATTCTTGAAGCAGAATTGCCTAAAGATGCCCAAGAAACCCACATCTCGCTCTGTCAGCAAGATTATGATGCCATTTTTCAAGGGGTAGAAAACATACACAATCATTATCTAAACAAACTTAATGATAAAATACAGCAGCTAAGCCAATTAGATCCTCTACCAGTACGAGCACACGACATTCCAATTGCCGCCCTTAACAGACTCTATTTTGAGCATTTAGAACAATGTACAGATTGCTATGAACAAATCCTTGCTTTAAAGAGTAAAAAGAAACCTTTAATGGATGAATTAGAGGCAAAAAAGCAAACATTAGATAAAAAGCTGGCCGACTTAAAAAAATTAGACCATAATAGTGACGATGAAGATATCCAAGAGCTGATTGAAATAAAGCAAAAGAATTGCGCTGTATTGGAAGAAAGTTGCCGTAAGTTAAAAGATTCACTACGCCAAAAAATCATAGAAATAGCTCAACTGCAAATAAAGCATCAATTTTCTCAAATCCTAGCCAGCACATTTGCCAATGAAGCTTATGTGTGTCGGTCCGCTGTGTATCATGTCGTTAATGGGCAAAGCGGTGCCGCAGACCTTCCTATCTCGCAACAAACCCTATTAGGCTCGGCTCTTCAGCAAGTAGGCTTTAAGCTTTTACATAGTAAAGAATTAATTCATAAAGGTTATTCTTCTGAAGAGGTCGCTTATTATACAGCCAAGTATGGACAGCGGCTTTTTAATCTTATTTTTAGTGGATGCAATGCAGAGCTGGAAGACAGGATTATAAATCGTTTAGCACAAGGTAGAAAAGGAAAGGATTTACCTAAGTTTACCTATCTTAAAGCTAAACAGGTAAGACACAATGCTTATCTCACTTTTACAGAGGAAGAGTTAGCTCTTCTAAATGATCAAGCAAAAATTATCCAGCGTATTAAATCAAACCCTACGATTTTAGATGCTGAAAAACCTAGAAAAACACTTGAATTAATACAACAATTACGTGCTCTTTCTACCGAAGAAGAAAAAACGCGTTATTTTGAACAGGAGAAAAAGCTTTATTTATCGATTAGCGCTAAATTAATTGGCCTGGTTTGCGCTTCTAGATTAGAGCAAAAGGGCTATCTATGGGGAAAAAACTCACGCATCCTTTTTAAAGCTGAGCAAAAAGAAGGGATAAAAGATTCACCATCCGTTATTCCCACTCCAGTGCCTCTGCAAACTCCCAAGCTTCTAGAACCTACCTCTGAAGGGAGTGCTATAGATGAACATCATAGGATAGGCCCACATGCAAAAAACTTGGTAATGGGTATAAATGGAGGAAAAGCAAGAGTAAGCCATATGTATCAAGACTCTCATTCTCAATCCGCGGTAGTGGCCAATCCTTCTGAAAAAACTGCTCAATTGTTAGCTACAGGGGTGTTTGGAAACAACCCAAAGTAAGCAGCCCATCAGTACAACGCTCTGCTGATGGGGTAGATGGTTGTGAGCACAGTCTTACAGCTTTGCAAGCCACGCCTGGACATTTTAAGGTCCAGGCTAACGCTAGTCAAATCCATTTAGAGCAAAATGCAAGGCTGCTTATTAGCCCTATTATTCAATACCATGCATTGCAGCCCTTGTCTCAAGTACCCCTCAATCCACAAACTCTCATTAACTCTCTTCGAAGCCTTTACCTTTCTCAAAAAACCCTTTCTATTTTTAGAATTAAAGCAGAGCAAGAGTGGGAATTTAAAGTTCCTTTAGAAGACATTTATGTACGCTTAGGGATCATTGAAAGCAAAGAAAGAAGAGTGCGTGACCTAGCACTTGATAAACATTCCCAGCAAATACAAGATGATCGCATCCCAACCTTTGAAACCATCTACGAACCTAAACAAAATATTGAAATTGAAAAGCTTTTCGAGCACAAAAGCCTTGAAAAAGAAAATGCTAAAAGAATTTACATTCAAGGCGCAGCAGGAATTGGTAAGAGCACTTTATGCCACTATATTGCCTATCGCTGGGCAAAAGAGGAGCTTTGGCAAGGCATTTTTTCTTATCTTTTTTGGATTCCTTTAAGAAACCTTACTTTAAAGAAATATCCTGCTGATACAGAGTATACTCCCGCTGATCTTATTGCTAGGGAATATGCAGGCAAAATTGATTCAAGAGCAATTGAGGCTTGTATAAACAATGCCATTTTACGGGAGAAAACTCTTCTTGTTTTAGATGGCTATGATGAACTTTCTGCAGAAGCTCAAGGAAATACAAGCCTGGCTACCGCCTTTAAGGAGCTAAAAGAGTTATTTCCCCATATTCTAATTACCTCAAGACCTGGAAGCTGCTCTTTTAACCGTTCTTGTGAGCTAGAGCTTTTAGGTTTTGATAAAGAAGGGGTCGAACGTTATATCGATAGATTTTTCAGACAAGTTCAAGCAGAAGAAAAAAAACAAAAACTTTACCACTTATTACAAAGCTCTCCCCAGGTCTTAAGTCTTGCTCAAATTCCCATTAACTTGACTCTTCTTTGCTGCCTCTTTAACGAAGATCCAGAGGTTTTTGATTCTACTCAGTCCATTACGATGACGGCTATTTACGAACGGATTGTTAACTGGATGTATAAATGGTTTCTATTAAGAAGAATTGATCAAGGCCAATCCAGTCAAACTAAGGAGAAAATTCTTACAGAGAAAAACCTGCGTTATAATCAAGAAGTAGCCAAAATTGCCAAAGCTTTTGAAGAAATGGCTGATTTTGCCATGGAAAACAATACCCTTTATTTAGGAAAGCAAGAGATCGATGACTTTAGAGGCAACGCAATCACATCCAATGAGCTTGCCGATTGTGGACTTCTTCGCATTCCTGAAGGAAAAGGGTATTTTATTCACTTAACCTTTCAAGAATTTCTAACCGCTTCAAAAGTTGCCAATCAATATCTGCAAGGAGAAAATAGACAAGCATGTCAAAGTTTTTTATGCAATTATAAGTTTGAGCCCCGTTATATCCTAGTCTTGCGCATGATTGCGGGATATCTTTCCTTGTCTACTTCACGTAATCGACGTTATTTAAATTCAAGCCCGCTACAATCCTTTTTTGATGACCTTTTTGCTGGACCTCACGACCTAGCTGTCAGAAGCGAACTCCATTTGATTGCGAGTTGTTTTGAAGAGTGCCAAAATCCTACTCAGGTGAGGCAGTACGAGGGTTTCATAGAGCTTGTAAAAGACTATATGATAGATCTCTCCTTGTTAGGTTTAGACTTTGAAGGATTGCTTAGGAATAAAAGCCTTTTTAATCATCCTAAAATAATGCATACTATCGAACGATTATTATCTGACCCACACACCATAAAAAACATGCTACTCATGCTAATGAACTTAGCAAACCTCATAGCAAAAGAGCAAAGATTATGTCTAGAAATAGTAAGATCGATTGTTAAAATTCTTAAGGACCGTGATAACTGTTATGGTGCTAAAGACACTGCAGCCCGTGCTTTAAATATAGTGGTAGGGCAAATTGGCAAGCTTCCTAAGGAAGCGGCAGATGCTCTTGCTCAAATTCTTATGGAGGGGGATAGTGATGTCACATGTATTGCTGCCTATTATATAGAAACATTGGCAGAGCAAGGAAGCAAGCTTCCTAAGGAAGCACTAAATGCTCTTATCCAAATTCTCAAAGAGGGGGATAGCGATGCCACATATGTTGCTGCCTATGCTCTAGCACTAGCGACAGGACAAGGAGGCGAATTTACTAAGGAGATGCTAAATGCTCTCATTCAAATTCTCAAGGAGGGGGATAGTGATGCCATATCTGCTGCTGCCGATGCTCTAGCAATGGTGGCAGAGCAGGGAGGCGAGTTTGCTAAGGAGGCGCTAAATGCTCTCATTCAAATTCTCAAGGAGGGGGATAGTGATGCCATATCTGCTGCTGCCGATGCTCTAGCAATGGTGGTAGAGCAAGGAGGCGAGTTTGCTAAGGAGATGCTAAATGCTCTCATTCAAATTCTCAAGGAGGGCGATAGTGATGCCATATCTGCTGCTGCCACAGCTCTAGGAATGGTGGCAGAGCAAGGAGGCAAGCTTCCTAAGGAAGCGGTAGACGCTCTCATCCAAATTCTCAAGAAGGGGGATAGTGATGCCATATCTGCTGCTGCCACAGCTCTAGGAATGGTGGCAGAGCAAGGAGGCAAGCTTCCTAAGGAAGCGGTAGATGCTCTTGTCCCAATTCCTCAGGAAGGCGATCGTGCTGCTAAAATGTTTAATGTCGATGTTTTAGGAGTAGTGGCAAAGCATGGAGGCAAGCTTCCTAAGGAGGGGTTAGATGCTCTCATCCAAGCTCTCAAGGAGGGCGATTATGGTATCAAAAGGCGTGCTGCCGATGCCCTAAGAGCAGTAGCAAAACAAGGAGAAAAGCTTCCTAAGGAAGCACTAAATGCTCTTATCCAAATTCTCAAAGAGGGGGATAGCGATGCCACATATGCTGCTGCCGATGCTCTAGGAATGGTGGCAGAGCAAGGAGGCAAGCTTCCTAAGGAAGCGGTAGACGCTTTTATCCAAATTCTCAAGGAGGGCGATTATACTGCCAAAAGGCATGCTGCCAATGCCCTCGGAGAAGTGGCACAGCAAGGAGACGAAATTGCTAATAAAGCCTTAAATGCTCTCGTCCAAATTTTCAAAGAGGGTGGCCCTATTGACAAATGGTATGCTGTCGGGGGCCTCAAAAAAGTTGATAAGAAGGCTTTATTAAAAATGAGCATTGAAGCATTTCCTTTAATCGCTAGCGTTTGTTTCTTTGCTGCAAACAGCTTTTCAGTTAAAGGCCAGCAACTTCAAATTTCTGACAAGACAACAACTTATTTCTGCAAGGATAAATTAATGCTGAACTACGAGGAAATAAGAGAAAAATCACCTAAAAAGCTTGCTATATGGCGAAAACAATTAGATAACCTCTAGTTTGGGTTTTTGGACGGCAATTAAGAGCTCATCTTACGCAGACATAGAATTTCTTTGTAAAGTTTGCAGTTCTTGATAGGCCATTTGAGCTAGTCTATCACTTACCGTAGGTATTCCCAAGATTCTTTCTCCACCACTTTTCTTTGGTATTGGCACCGCTTTTACAGGCGGTGGGAAATAGCTTCCCGACTTTATCTTGCTCTAGATGGCGCACTTGCTTTTTAACATACTGCCAAAATTCTTTTGATCCGCCAGGATTGTTATTAAGAAAACGGATGATTTTGTCATGGCTAATCTGGCCATCTAAAAGATTCGATAGCCCTGTGACTGTTGCTTGTTGGTTTTGGCTGATAAGATAATCTGTATAAATATCAAGAAGATCAAGTTTCATTTTTTTTCTCCTCATTTCAAAGAAAAAAATATACCCTTAGAATAATTTTTTCAACTCATCTGTGTGTAAGGTGAGTTAAAAGTATTTTTGCGTACATTTTTAAGAGCCCTTGAACCTAAAAAGGCAATAGATTACGCAACAAAGAAGAAGCTTTTTCTTCTACTTTATGTAAAGGATGGGTAGAAGAACTGGAATTAGGTGGTAATGCCTCTTCTGAACTTAGCGTTCCATTTTCTGTACTCCATGGCAAAGGATGAGTTGTAGGAGCGGGAGCTTTTTCCTCTTTTAAGCCTCCTGCAGCAATATGCAGAGCAGTACCAATTAACATTCCTTCAGGCCCTCGATTAGCAGCTACTAAAGCCGCAATTTTTGCTGTTGCTCTCTTTGTATCGATAGAGGCATTGTTAATTTTGCCTTTAAAAGGAATTTGTAGCATATAATCTTTTGCTAAACCAGTAATGTTAAAGCCGTTAATTAAAGATTGAGCCGTCAGGCCAATTGTCATATCCACGCGGTTCTTATCCAGATTTACACTTCCCCACGTAGCAATAGGGTAGGAATTCATAATTAGCATGTCCATACGCTGGAAGAACATCTTTCCTGCCTGCATATTTATGTATAAAGGTGTGAACCAAACGCAGATATTATCGCTTTTACTAGTATTAAACAGGCTTAAAATAGAGCCTAACTGCCCCCCTTTCTTAAAACGTACTTTTCCAAGTTCTAGAGAAGCAGCGCCTACTTTAATCGCTTTAATATCAAAGTTTTTGATGGGTAAGCTAAATCCTTCCGCTTTAATACTAATATTAAGAGGATTGTCAGACCCAATCAATCCTTTAGTTAAAGGAAGAATATCTTCTAATACATATTTACCTAATTCGGGGGTGAGAGTTATCTGAGTATGAAAATCTTGATTAAGGGTTAAAATACCCTTTTTTAAGGTTGCATCTAAAGCTATACTTCCTCTTTTTCCATTTAAATTAGCAATAATGGGCCCATGCAGACGATCAATCTTTATACGTACATCAGCATTCACATAATCGCCTAAAATGGCCGAAATGCGCTGAGGTAAAAGATTTCCCACACTTGCAAATTGAGTTAAAGCTTTGACAGGAAACTGCTTACATTGAGCCTCAAGCGACATTGTTAAATGATCCGTGTTTAACTTGCCAGATGAGCTAAATAAATGATTCATTTGACCCATGACTGAAAAGGGAAGAGAGGAATGATCGGATGCGACACCGTGGTCTCCTTCCAAAGAAAAAGCAATGCTTTGGGCTAGCTGCTGACTTTTAACTTTTCCTCGAATGTTTTTGATCCACACATGGCTAGGAGTGCTTTTATCGTCAATATTTAAATGATCCACGTAGATGTGAGAACTAATACTTGCTTTTAACCAATGGGGATGGTCGTTAGCATGCAAGGGAAAGGCTAGGGAATTTATGTCTAATAAAATTGTGGAAGAATCGGTTAAAATAACATGTGGTGATTTTTTATTGGGATTTAGCATGCGTTGACGAATGATCTGAAAGCGCTCGGGAGTTAAGGTAAATTGGGCGGTACATGGAGAGCTAGTCTTGGCTATGACCATTCCGTCTTGAATTTTAAAATTTCCTTGTCCTTTAGTTCCTTTGCCACTCCATGCTAACTGCATATCGCCTTCTGGCTGGTTAAAATTTGAAAGATCAAGCAAAGCATCCATATTAAATGATTTTCCTATAAGCATGCTCAAATCTTGATATCCACTAGCTTTTTCTAAAAGAATGACAGGAAAGTTAACAAGTTGAAGCTTGCTTTTTAGCTGCATTTTAGAAAAATTTAATTGGCCTCCTTCTCTCCAGTTAGTTAGGCGAATTAAGCCATTTATCGAGCCCTCCTCGTGGGCACTATACAAGTTAGTTAGACCTTCGATTTGCAGGTGAATGCTATTATCAACCTCCTTAACTTCCCAAGGTAGAGACAAATGGCGAATGGCGCCCGCGTTTTCGGACAGGTTGAGCTGATCAATTTTGATCAATCCTTTAAAATTTGAAGATGTTAAGTCCAGAAAATTGATGCCCTTTTTGTCTACCTCCATGCTTATATAAATTTTTGAAGGCTCCTCTAAAGAGGTGGTGTTAAGGCTTAAAGCCTTTAGAGCCTTAGGCGTCAAGGTGTAGCTAATAGTAGCAGGGGAAGTAAGAAAAAGTTTTTCGAAATTTTCTAAGCGTCCGATGAATTGGGCTTGCCCTAAAGAACTATTAATTTCTGCTTTAAGTTCTTCTATCATCACTCCTGCAGGCTTATTATCTATGTCAGCAATTAACTGCAGATCAGCTTCCGTTCCTAGCAAATGCTTTAAAGACAGATTATTAGGGGGAGGAGCCAATTTAGCTGTAAAAGTTGTTCTACTCCTTGCTAACGGCTTTCCTTCCATTTCTCCCTGAATGTGGGTAACTTCAAGCAGCCCTTCATTGTTAAAGTTAATGAGATTAACTTGTGGGATACTGATCTGAGCAGCAAGAGTTGCTTTTTTTAATCCTTCAATATCAAGAGTAGGTATTTCCATCTTTTTTAGGATAACTACCATGGGTACTAATTCTTGAGATTTTAAAGAGTACTTATGGAGAACCCATTTATTTAATAATGAAGAAGGAAGCTGATAATTAATCTTGGTAGGCTCGATTAAGGTGAGATGAGGTGAGAAGTTTAAGTAGATAGTATCCATGTCAAGGGTGTCGGAAGCAAATTTAAGAGCAAGAAGAGGGGAGTCTTTATAAGAGAAATTAATTTGCGCATCAAAAGTCTGACCTAAAGTGTCTACAAGTAAATGACGATGACTACTAATCTCTTCCACAAGTAAAAGCGGAAGCCCTTTAAGATCCAATGACATTTCTGCATTTTTCAACAAACTAGCAATTTTAGGCTTAAAAGTCTTATTTAACTGCCCTTTGAAGTTCATTTGAGTAAGTGAATGATTTCTTAAGATCTGGCTATCAATGTTAAGGATGATTTTACTGCTTTTATCTAATGCATCAAGCATGAGATTAAATTTTTTCAAAGAAATATTTCCTATTGGCTGTGAGAACGATAAATCAGCCTGATCAATGACTAACTTTGCTTGCATGTAAGAATTGATAACATCGATGTAATTCTTACTTTTTTTCTCAGAAGCAACCACCAATTCCATGGCATTCAGGTTAAAATGTCCTTTGGTAGCTTGCTTGAGCTGAAATTTATTATTATCTGAAACGAACTGGTTAATAAGATCTACAAAATGAGGCTGCAAATTAATTTCAATAAAGTCCGATTCTTTTACAAGGATGCGATCATCTTTTAATAAGCCACTTATCATGCCTTGCACCCAAGGTGATTTAATATTTAACCTCAGGCCCATTCCCTCTGCGCTGTTAGATTGATGAAGTTGTAAATTTAATGTCTCTCCTAAAAACGCCCTTAATAGGCCGCGATAGCGGGCATCTAAAAGGGCTATTGTTTCATCTAATAAACTGACGGGGAAATCTCTTGCTTCCACCTGCAATTGAATAGCACCTATGGGCTGAGAATTGAAAGGGTGGGAAATAAAAAATTTAGAGCTGTTTTTTTGATTGTTTATGGAAGCTTGAAGATTAAAGAAACCTTCTTGCTGGCCTTGAACAGTATGTCCACTTATATAAATATGATTATCTTTTTCTAGTGAAGTAGATAGACACATGTCTTTTAATAAAATTACTAATAATTTTTGCTCAAGGGATGTTTTAGGAGAATTTCTAGCTTGCAGAGCATAATGAATGTTTGTACGGCCTTCAGGATATTGAATAATTTCTGCATTTAGCCCGCTAAACTCGAAATTTCCATTTTTTCCCTGATTAAAAAGTAGCTTCCAAAGAGGAGTTTTTGCAGCAGCTCTATCTAATGACCCAATTTTTTGCTCTTCGTTATTGAAAAGAAGAGTATCTGCTAATGTTTGCTCTCCAAACCAGCTCAGCGTTAAACGTTGGAAAGTTATTTTCCCTGCAATATGAGAATTGATTAGTCTCTCTAGCTGTTTATTCCCCCACTTGGTGGAAAGAATAGAGGGTAAAAAAATTATACCGACTAAAACGGCTAAGAGGCACGTGATTAAAGTCCGCCAAATGATAGTAAAGCTCTTGCGTGGCAAAGAGGGAAGAGAGGAATCATGATTAACCATTTAACAGGCTCCATTTTAAAGACTTATGATTAAATATCACTCTACATTATAGTAGCGCTTAAAACTATTTCTGTAAAGGAAGTAAATTGTAATAAAGTATTTAAGAAATCAGGCTAAAGAAAAAGATAAACAGCACGCCCTCTCATCATTTAGCGGGCAAGCCAGAAGTTGAACTAGTCTTTAGAATAAGTAAATATTAAAAGCTCTATCTTGGCAATCTAATCAGCGGAATAGTAGCCCATAC
>NZ_JRXI01000089.1:0-10804 GCF_000813645.1 Neochlamydia sp. TUME1
GGAAAGAAGCCAAACTAAGTTTGGCAAGAGGCAAGGACAGAGCCAACCGCTTTTATGCTGGTAGTATTGGAACGGCAGAACAAGCAGGTCAACAGATGCTAGAATGTGCTCTTATAGCGGGTCTGAAAGAAGGCAGCTATGTGCATGCTATAAGTGATGGAGCGCCTTGGATAGCTGAACAAATAAAACTAAAGTTTTGCAATCGAAGCGGCCACTTAATTGATTTTTATCATTTATGTGAATATTTATCCGAGGCTGCGATTTGGTGCAATATTTTTGCGCCAATAAAGTGGTTAGAAGAAAGTAAAGAAAAGTTAAAAGCTGGAAAAAGCCGAGAAGTTTTCAAAGAGATTGAAATTAAGTTCAAGGCGCTAGATCATCCTGAGCAGGAAAATGGCTTAGTAAGATGCTATAGATATATGGAAAAAAGACTGGATATGATGAATTATAAAAGCGCTTTAGATAAAGGCTTACCGATTGGGTCAGGCGAGATAGAGAGTAGCCATAGGCATGTGGTGCAAAAGAGGCTGAAGATAGCGGGAGCTTGGTGGAAGAAAGAAAATGCTAACGCGATGCTGAGCTTAAGAATAGGTAGATTAAATGGTTATTGGGAAGCTTACTGGAATTCTTACAAAGCTGCTGCTTAGAAAAGATTGCCAACACTTTTGTTTACACCCAGCCCATACTTACAAATCTTGTAAGCCCTGCATTCAATTTTACTTGCGCGGGAAAACAAAAGTTAATGAGTTGGCTTACAGCTCAGGGTATGGTTCAAAAGGCCCTGGCATGTTTTCTTATCCGATAACATGCGGTAGTAAGCTAATTTATCCGCCTTTATGGGTGAGAAGCACTTTTTATAATCACATGGCAGAGAGAAGGAATATAATTCTTTATCGTTTATCCTCCATTCTTTATATTTTAAGATTATGAGCCATTATCCTGATCCCGTTAAGCTTCCTTCCTATGTATCCATAGCGCGTCGTGAACGTAATCGTCAGCTTATCCTTTCTGCTAAAAGAGGGGTTTATATACGTTTGCTTATTATCTGGGCTGAAAGCATGGGAGCATGGGCTTTTGCCAGTTCTGCTTTAACACTTGATGCTATCTCAAGTTTTGTAGATGTTTTTTTTAGTATTTCTTTAATTTATTTTATAAAGTTTGCTGAGCGACCTCCAGATAAGAACCATCCCTTTGGACATGGGCGCTTCGAGCCTCTGGTGGGAATGCAAATTGGCATAGTCATAGTTCTTATTGGCTTGCTGGCATTCTTTCAACAACTTTTTCACCTTTTTGCAGATAACAACGAGTTACGGGCTGCAGCAGCTTATGCATGGATAATTCCTGCCCTGGCTGTTTTTTTGCTGGAAATTTGTTATCGCCTGGTGATAAAAACAGCTAGAAAGCAAAATAGTCCTGCTTTAGCTGCTGATGCCTTGCATTATCGCTTGGATAGTATCACGAGTGCAATAGCGGCCCTAGCCTTAATTTTAGGAAGTTATTTTCCTGTTTTAAGTGCTTTAATTGATCATCTAGGGGCTCAAGCCATCGCATGCTTTATGATAGGTATAGGAGTATATGCTGCAAAAAATAACCTTTATCAGCTTATTGATAAAATTCCTGCTAAAGAATATTTTGATAAGGTAAGATCTGCTGCCTTAAGCGTGGAAGGGGTAGAAGAAACAGAAAAAATACGCATCCAACAATATGGGCCGGATGCTCATATTAACATTGATGTTGAAGTCGATCCTCATATGTCTGTAATGTTAGCCCATCAAATTACTCAAAATGTGCGTGTCGAGATTCAAAAAGCTTGGCCAGCGGTTAGAGATGTCATCGTCCATGTAGAGCCTTATTATCCGGGGGATCATTAGTGCTTAAGGGCTTAGTAGGTCTAATAGATCGATTGTTTGCTGTCATTGGTGCCTTAGCTTTTTCTCAATTTCCCCTATTTATCCAACAATATCAACAGAATTTATTAGGTCATGTTGAAGAATTAAAAATTCAGCTGCAGGCAATGCAAAGCGCTGCCTCGGTTACAGGAAAATCTTTACAGCAGTATATCGTAAAATTCTTAAACAGCGCAGATACGGATTTCCAGCTGCAAGGTGCTTTAATGAATAATATGGTTGAACGTTACTATACACTCAATGACAGCTTTCAAGCATTGCAGGAAGCTTCTATCTATTTTAAGCCTTTTTTATTTATTAAATATGGTGATTGGAAAATTGCCAAATTAACATGGCAATCTTATAAAATAGGTATCTCCTTTACCTCAGAAGGAGCTATCTACGCAGGAATAGGGGTTATTGTGGGCGTGGCTATTTATGGGCTTTTAAGCAAGCTTATTAAAGGCCTATGGGAATATTACTATCAAGCTGAGGAAAAAAGCAGTATATAAGTAATTCACTGAACGAGGTGATAGCAAAAACAATTCTGGGTGGATCCCTAAGGTGGCATTCGCTGGAATCCTTTTTATTAAGCTTTTATGTTACAGAGGCTGTGAAAAGGAGTGGTCGCTATTTTCTTTCTTTTTTATAATATTTTCGGGCGTATCAACTTCTTGGAATTTCCAATGGATAGGCCTTTCAGTAGTAGAACTTGATGCCACAAATATTTCTTTTTCAGTGTCGCCGGGAGCTAGGTAGATGACTTGAGGCTCGGCAGAGCCCCAATAATAAAAACGAGTCAAAGCTTGCAATCTGGGATCATGGGGATATAACTTCACCGTTAAACTTTGAAGAAGTTTTCCCATTTTACGAAAATTCCTTAACATAAAGTTAAATTTATCAATGTATACATTTCTATCCATATCGCGGATAGGTTCTTTTTCATTTCTAGTATTTATGTCTATCAAGGTGTCCATAAGAAGACTTTCGATGATTTCTTTTTTAATTTCGTTGAAAATGTGGATATAAATGTTTAATTTTTCTTGTTGGCTAGATAAACTTAATTCTTTATTTCCTATTTCTTCCAGCTCAATTCTATTGCATAAAGTGCTAATTTTATTATTAAAATGCAATAATAAATCTCCGCCTGAGGTCTCATGCTCTTTTTTAAATCTATTGGTAACGGGCGAGGATAAAAGTAAGTGATAAAGTGTATTAATAGTGGTACATTCTTGGCTTAGCTGGGCGTTTTGTGTCCTATATTTATCATTTTCTATTTTGAGAGTTTTATATTTATTTTCTAATTTTTTATTTTTCGATTTATACTTTTCTTTTTCCTGTTCTAAATCACAATATTTTTTATTTAATTTTTTATTTGCCATATTTAATTCGTTAAATTCCCTAACTAAATTAATTATTTTTTGATTAATAGCATCGCGTCCACTTGCAGAAATAGAAGAAATAGGCAAGAGACCTGGGGAATGAGCTTCTGGCGTGGAAGACTGGGCAGACGAGCTCGTTAAACATGGAGATGATAGAGAATTCATAAAATCAACCTTGTAAAAAAATATATAAACAAATTTCTTATAGCGGCTATAAATTTATTTATTACAGATAAGTATTTTTAAGAGAAAGTTATTTTTGCTTGCTATTTCATAAAAGACAGAAGGATAAACAGATAGATATTGGAGGAGAAATTGAGAGAATTAACAATTTTAAAGACATAAACTTTTAGGCAAATGCAAAGGAAAAAGCTTTTTTATAAGTTTTTTTCCTCACATAACTGATTCCAAAAATCTCTCATCGGAGGAGATAAAAATTGCCAAAGTTTTTTCAAAGGTACAGGCCATTTATGATGATGTTCAGTGTCTACAAAAGCAATTCTATTATCTTTAGCGATGGGCATGTTAAAATTATAGGGAGAGTCATTAAGTCCTAGCTCTTGAAGGAGAATATAAATCCAAGAAAGTGTATGGCAATTAATTATAGGGCTTTTCCACATTTTATTGTTTTCTTTTCCGGAAAAGATATCAATTTCATTTTCTATAACAATAAAATTTTTTCTTTGTAAATTATTTTGTTTTAAAGGATAGGGAGCCTCCGGTAAAGGGTATATCCATTTAGTAGGAACTACAAAAAGGTGATTAATATGATGCCGATTCAACGCTTCTTGGATAGAAATAGCGCCCGCGACACGTGCATAACAACGCTCCCAATCATTAATTTCTATTTGATCATCTCCAAAAAATTTAAAGATAAACCCTGGAATATTCTTATTTCTTGTTACAATTGTCTTGCTAAAGCGCATGGGAGTGGGCTGCATGAATCCTGCTTTTTGCAAACTCTCTTTATTTTGAGTCACGCGTTTACTAAAGAGACGATCTAGTTTAGGCTTAATTGGGTGATTCTCAGGTAGGAAAAAGGGTTGTAATTGTAGCCAAATACTTGGTTCTATATGAGGGGGTTGGACATAATAGTTAGGATAAAGGGAAGGAGCATTTGCGCTTTTGGAAATAGGGGGATGAAAAGGCACTAATAGATGGACATAGGGGGGAGGAAACTCTGTTCTTCTAGCTTCTTCTTGTAAGGAATCGCGCGGGATTTGAAGTACAGTACGAGGAATAGCTAATTCATAATCATACACGCGAATAAGAGGTGAAGGTGTAGAGTATTGACCTTCTCTTTCGGCGATAATGCGATAAAAGGCATAATCGGACCCCATTTTTATAGAACAATGGGGTGTGGAGATTATCCAATTATCGACTTCATCAAATAACTGTTGCTCCTGATCTATCCAATTAAACTGCTTTTGCGTATAGAGAGAGGGAATGAAATCCAAAGCATTGGAGGCAAAAATATGATATTGGGTATCTGAAAATTCGGATGGTTCCCAACTAATTTCATATTCTTTCTCATCTATTTTTTTAAACACCGGGCGAGCAATAGGTTCAGGCTTATCAACAGTAAATTTAAAGGGTGTTGACCACTCGCTCCAATAGCTATCTTGCAAAGTTTTAACACGAAAGTAGTAATTTGTTTGAGAATTAAAAAAAGTATCAGTTAGCTTATCAATCGTCACTCTATTTTTAAAATCTTCTATACGTTGAAAGTTAGGAATAAGATAATCAAAATTGATATCCGTAGATATTTGCCACCATATTTTTTCGGTTGAGTTGCTAAGCGAAGATAACTCAAAGTAAGGAGATGTATGATCAAAGTGCGCGCTAGGGTTGACAATGCAAACATCGGGGCTTTTCTTCACTTCTAAATCATAATGGACGGTTAGCAAGGTCCTGCCCACATCTTTTTTTGTTCCTAGGTCCACCACATTTGATCCAAGTGTCCATAGGTGTTTTTCGCAATTTTGACCCACAAGTGTAAGGGTTCCTGTAGGGGCATTGGCTCTTATCTCTACAGTCCATACAGGCACTTCAAAATCATATTTACTTTGAGAGGTTATAATTTTCTTCTGGCCTTCAAGTATGATCTCTTCGGAAGTATGATTGATAAGCTGGACGATAGGATAAGCAGAGGTAAGATATAAAATAGAAGAAGGTAAAGCACGTTCTGCTAAAATTACATTTTGTTTCACAAGGCCATTATGATAGAAAGTAAGAGTTTCTTGGGGATATAAAGTAGAGGACTTGTTTGTCCATTGCATACCAAGACTTACATCGTTAGGCTCAAAGCCATCAAATTCTTTAGGAAAGATATCTAAATGAGCAAAATTCATACTCGATCCTGAAAAATCAAACTTACTTTCGAGATCCGAAGCTTTTGTCCTTAACATCAAAAAAGGGTCATCAGCAATCTCTTCATAACCGGCAAGGGTGTGATTGTCTAAAGCAAGATATCCTAATTGACGCCTCTGGTCTATGAGATGCCAGTGATTATTAAAGTAAAATTCTTGTAAATGACGCTTACTAGCAGGCACCTTTCTACACGGCAAGTTTATACTGCACCCTAAAGAGGAGGAGTAAGCTTCATTTTCTGCTATCTTTAGCTGGTATTTTTGCCACCATCCCCAAAAATTTCCTTCTTTTTCAAGCTGTTGCATTCCTATTTGTTTTTGCTCTTCCCTATCCATATTAACAGATAAAAACAGGTCAGAGATGATCTCAGAAGAAATGTTTTTCAAAGTAAAACTATGCACTATTAAGTGTTGCTTAGGCTGAGTGGGCTCAATTTTCAAGTATGTTTTCGGCTCTGTGTCAAAGGTGCAAGAGGTTTCTATTGCCAACAGGGAGAAAGAACTGCACAAGAGGAGAGCCCAGCTGATGAATGATTTTAACATTTTTTTACCTACTTTCTTAAGGCTAATAGGAGACAACGAAGCATGATGTAGGATAACCAGACAAGAGCTGCTAGCATGAGAGCTGCTGCAAAACTTTGCCTTGCTTCAAATGTCTCGCGATAGAAAAGAATAAAGCTAAAAAACAGCGCTGTTAACGCTATAACAAGGCTGATTTTATCTATAATTTTGGAGGGATACATAAGAATTTAGCCTTTAGCTGGTAATTTGTCTTAATAAAGCAGGCTTTTAAATTTACTTCAATTTTTTTCTAAAAAGATTATTCAATAAGGGCTGCCTTTTAAAAATGGACACTGTAGCAGGCAAAATTTTTTATTGCATGAAAAGCAGAAAAGAGGGGAGCCATTTGGAAATTTTTTATACAGGGGAGGAGACAATTTAAAGTTTCTTTAGGAAGATAGGCTTTAAAATAAAATTGTTTTGTAGATTTAGCGATAAAACTTTTCCTTAAGATTACAAAAGGTATTTTCTCTAGAGGGGCATGATTGAAGCGAGGAGAAATTAAAGGCTATCCACAAAAGTTAATAGAATCATTATTATTCCTTTAATTTTTTCTGATATTCGGTAAAATCATTATTTTTCGAATAGAGATAGATGATAGATTTCTATAGCTATGAGTGGATATTTGAGCAAACAGCAAGAAGCCCTTAATGACCAAACAACACTTTACCAAGAGTAATTATGAAAAATTTAATTATAAGAAACTTTTATTTAAAATTTAATAAAGCTGCGGCTACTTTACAGTCAGTATTTTTGCTACTCGTCCGTATCTATTTTGGCTGGTCATTTTTTTGGGCCGGCCTAGGAAAACTTCAGAATATCTATGGTACTGCTGAAGCTTTTGCTAGCTTAGGTATTCTTTATCCTCTTTTTAATGCGTATGCTGCTAGCTTAATTGAACTAGTAGGAGGAGCTTGCTTATTTTTAGGCTTGGGAGCAAGATTAGCAGCTTTTGCTTTGTCTATAGTAATGCTTGTTGCTCTTTACACTGCTCATTATGATGCTTTGTTAAATATCTATAGCGCACCTGAGCAGCTTCTTACCCAACTTGCATTTATTTATTTGGTTGCTAGTATGATTATTTTGATTTTTGGCCCAGGTAAAGCTTCAGGGGACTCCTTGATTGAAAAAAATTGTAAATAGAGAAAGTTTAGAAAAAGGGGATAAATTTAAAGAATGTCAAGAGTTCTTCTATTTAGAGTGAGCATTTGGCTAGTTTAAATGATGCCCCCTTGAATCTAAAAAGGGAAAGATTTTCCTATAGGCGGGGATAGCTTTTTAAGAAAAGAAGCTATCTTAATAAAAGTTGCCTCATCAAAACTTTATAAAAAATCTCTTATAATTTTTCTAAGGAATTGAAGGTTTCAAGGCTTTGGATGTAGGCCTCTTGAATCTATCTCTCGTTACGTTTCTTCAGCTTATAAAAAATTAGGCAGGAATAGGGATTATAATAAAAATATTTTGTTTTTACCTTGACTGACGTTGACTGTTCTTTCTCTTGGAAGAAAAGAGCGTTGAGAAAATGCATTGTACAAAGAAGCTATAGTCGTATATAGCTTAAAAAGAGAATCGGATCTTTAAAAGCAGACTCTCTTCCTAAAGATAAGTTTATGTTAAAAAATAGGACTGCATAAAAAGCTGCTCAAAAACGTATGAAAGGCCTTTAGAATATTAGAAAAACCGTAAGATGAGGGGAATCAGTCTTAAGCTGTAGACCTTTTCTTACTGCCAAGGATTTTAAAAGCGTATTTCTTACTTTTCTAACATGTGTGCTTAACTTAAATAAAACCAATAAATGAAGGCGTGTAAATCCTTCTTAAAAAATAATAATAGGAAAGTCATCGAATAATTCATTAGTAACTAAATTTTAGCTATATCTTTAATGATCTAAAATTTTAGCATGGCGCCATTCTATAGGTATATATTCTTCTCCTTCAAGGGCAACTATTCTTTTTCTTATAGGTGGATGGGTAGAGAATAAACTGCTTAAGCTCATTCTATCATTAAAATATAGATGAGAATAAGCCATTCCTTTTAAAGGCATTTTTTCATCTTCTGCTCTCTCAATCTTTATAAGTGCTTGAATAATACCAGCGGAATTTCTAGTAAATTGTACAGCACAAGCATCTGCTAAATATTCACGTTCACGGCTTACCGCTGCTTTTAAAATAGAGCCCATAATCCAAGTTAAGGCTCCCGCTACAAATATAAGAAGAGCTGCAATAACGACAGGATTATTTCCTTTTTTTTCCTTCTTTCTCTTGAATGAGAGGTAAATTGAAGGAGGCGCATTCCAATATATAAAGCATAAAAAAAGCCCATTACCATAGCAGCAAGGCGCATGCTAATCTTTATATCACCATTATAAATATGGCCAAATTCATGAGCGATGACCCCTTGTAGTTCTTCTCGAGTCAGTTTATCTAATGATCCTTTGGTAACAGCGATGGCTGCGTTTTCAGGTGTGAGACCCGCTGTAAAAGCATTAATTGCGTCTGTTGGTAATATGTAAACGGGAGGTACGGGCAACGAAGAAGCTATAGCTATTTCTTGCACAATATTTAACAGCTGTTTTTCTTTCAGATTATTTGTGTGCTCATCTATAAGTCGAGCACCTAAGGAGCGAGCTACATAGGCGCCTCCCTGCAACTTATAATGGCTATATTCTACCAAGGCTATACCGCAGGTGATAATTAAGAAGGCCAAACCTAGTAAAGGAATAGGAGGATGATAGCTATCTTTAGCTAAATTGCGCATCGTATATTCAACTAATGTGGAAATTAAAAGTGTGAGCGCTAAAAAAAGGCCTAAATATAGTTTTGTTTTTGAACGCGCTTTTTTCTGAGCTTCCCAAAAGTTTATAGCCATACAAACTATATCCTCATCCTTGACTTGCTTTTAGGGTAGGTTGGCAAATTTAAAGTAAATTTAATTTTTTTTGTCTAAGAAGAAAAAGAAACCTTTACAGCTTTTTTAGATTCTTCAGACTCTGCCTCATATAGTTCAGCAGGCTGGTGGCCTAAAGAGGTAGCGATAAGAGCTGCGGGAAACTTTTGTTGGATATTATTATAAGCTAATACTTGATCGTTATAAGCTTGTCTAGCAAAAGCTACTTTATTTTCCGTTGTACTTAGTTCTTCTTGTAAATTATGCATGGTATCACTAGCTTTAAGTTGAGGATAATTTTCTGCCAAAGCGTAGATATTTCCTAAACCTGCTTTAAGACTGGCTTCAGTGCTCATTAGTTCTTTCATGGCTTGGTGGGATGGTAATCCACTTTTTTTTATCTGCTCTCTTATAGCAGAGGCTTGGCTCCTAGCTTCAATAACGGCTTCTAGAGTGGACTTTTCATATCCCATATAACCTTTTACCGTCTCTACTAAATTTGGTATTAAATCATAGCGACGCTGCAGCTGAACATCGATTTGGCTCCATGCATTTCTTACCTGGTTACGCGTTTCAATGAGCCTATTATAAATTCCTATTAATGAGAGAGCTATGACAGCAAGGATTGCAATAATAACACCAATAGTTATCAACATACATTCATCTCCTTTACAATATTTAATTTAAAATAAATTCTATAATATAATGAATCGTTTCTTCTTTAAGAGAGTAGTAACTAAGGTACATTCATAAGCTACTTATAATAAAGAAAGCAAGATAATTATATCTTTAATCTCTTTGAAAGACCAGAAATCGAGTTTTACTGCTTCTAATCAAATATAGGGAAGGGGAGTAAAATATTTATCTTTCTATCAATAATGCCGTTAATTTTGCTTTTTATAGGCTTATTTAGCATTACACTTTGGTAAAAAAGTTAATTTTAGCTAAGCTTGTATCCCACGAACATTATACATTACCCTTGCAAACTCATGGAATATTTGAACGATACCTTTTCTCTATGGCTATTAGAATATGGAAGCATGGCTCTTTTCTTTTTGCTTGCACTTGGAATTGTCGCCCTGCCGATTCCTGATGAAACGCTTATGGTTATCTCAGGAGTTATGATTCATCAGGGGCATTTATATACAATTCCCACTCTTATGGCAGCCTATCTAGGCTCTATGTGTGGCATTACCTTAAGCTATATGTTAGGAAAGACAGCAGGTCATTTTATTATTAAAAAGTATGGTAAGTGGATTGGTATCAATGAAGTGCGCTTAAAAAAAGCACACGATTGGTATGAATATCTTGGAAAGTGGACTCTTACCTTTGGATATTTTATCCCTGGCGTGAGGCATCTTACTGGCGTGCTCGCTGGGATGACAGAACTTACTTATACGAGCTTTGCTCTTTTCGCTTATAGCGGGGCTTTTTTATGGGCTACAGTCTTTCTTTCCATTGGTTATTTTTTCGGTCCCTACTGGTCTTGCGTTCTCTGCTTCTTAGATGATCATCCCTTAGAATTGATTATAGCAGGAATATCTATTTTACTAATTATATGGCTAAGCAAACGTCGTGATAAAAGCAAAACAGTGACTCAATGATTTTTTAGCATAGTGTCTAGAATAGAATGCAAAATTTAGCTTTGAATTAATTTTTCACATAATTTTCTTGAGCTCTTACGTTGTCTAACATCTAATTTCTTTAGGAAACGATAAGG
>NZ_JRXI01000090.1:0-4587 GCF_000813645.1 Neochlamydia sp. TUME1
ACTTCTGCCCTTTTTCATAAATCAGTAAGCGGTCACGGGGGTATAGGGCTTCAGATGCAATTCTGCAGGCATCCGTAAAGTCAAAAATGCTTGCAAATAGCAATTTTTCCATTGGCTGCGCTTTATGATTTACATTTATTCCTCAGCATCAATAATTTAAATAGCAATGCTCCCTCCCCCACCAGGGTGGAGTGGGCACTTACAAAAATCAAATTTTATTGCCAAGAGTTCTTACTTATTTATACTAACTGTTTTTATTGCTGTAAAATTTAAAGGTTTTTAAAAATTTATACTACTTTTAGTTGGGTTTTTTATTTTCAAGTTTGGTTGGATTTGTTTTTGGAAGTTTGTTATATTAAGGACTCGGCTACAAACTTAAGTTACAGGGAAACAGTAAATAATTTTAAAGTTATGAGCAATATTTTGAAATTAACACATCAAGGGAGGCTTTATGAAAAAATTAAATTTAATCCTTACAGCTTTAGGTGTAATCTGCTTTACATGTTTATCAGCAAGCGCTTTTTGTGCCACTCCTGGAAAGAAGATAGATGATGCTTTAGACAAAGGGAAAGTTAAATATAAAAAATTTAAAAATATTGTCAAAGATAAATATAGCGATGCTGTAGAAAAGAGTAAGGATAAACTCGATGAGGCAAAAGAAAAAGTAAAAGATAAAATTAATTCTACCAAAAAAAAGAGTTAGAAGCAAGACAGCAAAAAACCAAGATAACGTTGAGAAAAAGGTAAAATAGAGAAAAAGCTAAGGATTTTAATTATTAATGGGCAAGCTTTATATTTTGAAAGCTTGCCCTTAACTCATCTTTTTACTGTTCATCATTTTTCTTTCATTTATAAGATATCCTCACTTGCTAATCAGCTTAGACATAGAGTGGAGTGCAATAAAAGAAAGGCGGGGAAATTTCGAAATGCTTGTGATTTTAAAGCTTGCTAGCCTGTTCGTATTATAAAAAGAAGCAAGGCTAGCCTTTAAAATTGATGACAAGCGATCAACTTTTACATTTTCAGTTATTTTATTAAATGCTTTTCAAATATTTAAATCGCTAAATTCTAAATATTAAAGGAGGGGACCTGACCTCTAAAATGAAGAGGGCAAGTTATTGCCTTTTAAAATTATAACTTACACTAAATGATATTAACAATTATTTTATTTAGAGTACTGACTAGCTTTAATTGCGATAATTTGTTAGATTAGTAAATCTTTGGTGAAGGTAATTTTACCATTCAACAACTTCTAACTGCTTAGTATAATTTGAACTAAATTTGTTAACGGAGGTCTTTATGAAAAAACTAAATTTTGCCCTTACAATTTTAGGAGCTATTTGCTTGACATCTCTATCAGCAAATGCCTTTTGTGCTACTTTTTGTGCTACTACTCCAGGAGAAAAGCTAGATAATACTCTAGATAAAGTCCAAGATAAATATGAAAATATCAAGGAAAACGTAAGAGATAAATCTAAAGATTTTGGCGATAAAGCCCAAGATAAATACGAAGATATTAAAGATAAAACTAGAGACACTGCCGAAAAAATAAGAGATAAATCCAAAGATCTTGGTGATAAAGCCCAAGATAAATATGAAGATATTAAAGATAAAAATAAAGGCACCGCCGAAAAGATAAAAGATAAAGCTAAAGATATCGGTGATAAGATCCAAGATAAATATGAAGATATTAAAGATAAAGTCAGCGATAAAACTAAAAATATTGCTGATAAAGTCAAAGATAAAGTGAATAAGGGCGCAAGACATGCAAAAAAAGAATCTCATCGCGCAAGAAAACACTTGAAAAAAGCTGAGAAGAGAGCAGCTAAAGCTGAGAAAAAAGCTCAAAGAAGAATGAAAAAGTAAGCATCTTTCCTAAGTGGCAGGCTTTTATATCTAGAAGCCTGCCAAAATTTCTTCCCTTTAAAGTTAAAATTTTATCGATCTTGGCGTTATTCCCCCTTGTATATACTATTCATACAATTTTCCCTCTCATTGAAAGTTAAGCGAGTAATTCTACGCTTTAAAAAGCTTAGTCTGCATACCCAGCCCTCTGAAAGATGTCTCTCTGCTTAACAAGAGAGATTTTATAAAGTAGGTGACCGTATAAGGAGTAGCTCAAAAGCGTCTTCTAACTAACCTATAAGCCAGGGATGGAAAAAAATTGTATAGTCCTTTCTAAATAAAATATTTGAAAAAGAAAGCTTCAAAAAATAATTTAAAAAAAACAAAGGTTTTAGAATAGTTCGCTTGTGGATAAGTGTTTTACTAGGGAAGTGTAGTCAAAAAAGTAGACTAAGCAAGCACTAAAAAGAAGACATTTGAGCAAAGGTTTCTACTGCTTCTCTCCAAAGATCTAATTAATGGCTTTTCCAAAAAGGTAAACGAAAATAGTAAAATAGATAATTCCTATAGAAAATAGTAGCTGTTGGCTATGTAATCTATTTCTTAGTGTATAGCCTATAACAGGTAAGGCTTGCAGAGCATGAAGGCCAAAAAAATGTGAGGATGTTAGATAACCTCGAGAAGTATAATCTGCGAAGGGTAAGCCCCATCCGCTTAGTACTTGTCCCTGCCTCCAATACATATCCTGAAAAGCGATAAAACCGCCTTCTAAACAACTTAAAAGAAATATAACTAAACCTAAGCGAATCCCCCATAAATAAGCAGGGGAGCAAAGAGTAGTGGGTTGAAAAAATAAATATAAAATATAACTCGCAATAAGGGTATTAGCTACAATTAATAGATGAGAAAATAGGTATAGACACATACCATAGCAGATAGCAAGGGTTAAGGGTTGCTCTATGCTAAAATGATAAATTTTTCCTTGTATACTCTGTAGAACAATTACAAGCATTTCCATAAATATAAGCAGGGCTGTTAGCCGGCTTATAGCTAAAAACATTTTTGTAGAAATTTTCAAGTATACTAAAATCCATCCTATCGTCAAAAGATAAAGTCCGAAAGAAAAAGCGAATTTGATAGGCTTTATCCAAGGGATGGTCTCAGATGCTACAGTGGAACCTAAGGGGATTAAGCTTAATAAGAAAATTGCTAAAGCAAAGTTAAGAATTGCTAGATAGAAGAGTAGGGGATTGCGCTTTTTGCCTTCTCCTATAAAGTATTGCATAGTAAGTGTAAAAGATCTCATGTTCTCTCCAAAGATATCCTACACTTGTCATAAAAGAAATTTATTTAAAAGGAAATATTTTTATTAAGTTGCTTATCAAAGAATCTTTGAAAATAAGTCTTTTAATCATTGTAAATCCTTTAATTAGTGGAGATAGCACACTGACTGTCAAGTGAAGAAGCAATCAAAGCAGATGTTAAGAGCTTAGACAGACAAGGAAGGCATAAGAAACCCATAAAGTATTTTGCTCCCTAAATTTATAAAAACAAGGAGAAGAACCTTTTAATTGAAAGGTTAGTGCTAGGATCATTAAAGAAAAATTTCGGAATATAAAAGGGGAATTTTAGGGCACTACGATAAATTTACCATGCCCTTCCTTAATTAAAATGTAAATTATATGCTTTTGAGTTGCTTTTTAAGCACCAGTATACTTTATAAAATCATCCCATTAAGTTGAGATAAAGCCTTTTACAGAGGCAGGTATGTAGACTTAGCTTTTTAAAGCGTATTATTTAGTTAATCATCTAAGCATCTTATTTGCAAAGAATGGGCCAGAGTCGCTTGCCTATACAAATCATACATACAGCTTAAGAAACAACTTTTGGAGGTTAAATGAGTACATTAAGAAATCTAATCATGAGAGGTGAGTTGTGTGTAAGTTAGCTGCCTACATTCATCAAAAAATGGGGGGAGTGCAGTATATTTGCATCAAAATTCTTTATCACCAAGGTGACCGTTATAAATTTTCTGGCAGACGCTATATACATGCAGCTCGTAGGCAGCCTATACTTCCTGTTATCTAAAAAACTCTTTATATCCCGCGCTCGCTTACTTTTTTTATTATTATTAAAGCTCAAATTAATCTTAAGTTTCTTTAAAAACTAATTTTTGAAGCTGCCTACGCAAATTTATAGAAAAAATATTATTCCATCTTCCCCAATATAGTCATCGCTACCACGCTACAGAGTAGGAGTAAGGGAGTAATAGGTAAGGACTTATCTGCTGGTTGCTTAGAAGATTTTCCAGATAGTGTCAAATTTTCATCAGTAGCATAAGGATAAATTGTCTCCACTGCTTTCTCAGCTTGTTCTAGCACTGACCACTTGTAAAGGGAAGGAGATTTATAATGTTTAAGATGTTTATTTTTGTTAAGAACTTCTTCTTTATTAATATAATCTGAGATTTTAGACTGAATATCATGGAGTAAGCTATTAATTAATAAATTTTTTTCCTCTAAAGTTTTAATTTCTGAAATTCCTAAAGAGGTTGCTTTCTGTTTTACCATCTCTTCTTCAAGAGAAGGAGCAACAATTTTATAGAAAACTTCTCCTTTTAATACGTCAACTCCCATTTTCGCCCCCTAACTGTTTTTATTAATTAATTATCTGGATCTATTAATTAGATATAAGTTAAACCCATTTTAAATGCAATAAATATCATTGGTGCCTCAGGTGACT
>NZ_JRXI01000091.1:0-5428 GCF_000813645.1 Neochlamydia sp. TUME1
ATGATCTAGCGCCTTGAACTTAATTTCAATCTCTTTGAAAACCTTTCGGCTTTTTCCAGCTTTTAGCTTCTCTTTACTTTCTTCCAACCACTTTTTTAGATCAAAAATATTGCACCAAATTGCAGCCTTAAGATAAATATCCACATAGATGATAAAAATCAATTAAGTGGCCGCATCGATTGCAAAACTTTAGTTTTATTTGCTTTAGCTATCCAGGGCGCTCCATCAATTATGGCATGCACATAGCTGCCTTCTTTCATGCCCGCTATAAGAGCACATTCTAGCATCTATTGACCTGCTGTTCTGCCGGTCCAATACTACCAGCATAGAAGCGGTTGGCTTTGTCTTTGCCTCTTGCCAAACTTAGTTTGGCTTCTTTCTAACATGCTTTTCTTATTTTTCTTGCATCTTTTTTACTTGTTTGTCGATCTCGTCCATCGTCGCAATGGGTACCATACTCTCATCTGTTTCACTGATAATAATTGCTTCTTGACTCGACGTTTCTTTTTTTAGCTTAGCTATTTCGCTTGCATGCTTTTGGGTAATCAATCTAGCCAAGGGTCTAATCAATTTTCCTGCTTGTAGGAAGCATCTCTCTTCCATACCTACTATCCCAAATGTTGTATGTCAATTTAGCTTTTTTTGAGTGCTGCCTTAATTTCATTTCCCGAGCCTTGGCTTCTTGTTCATTTACTTGATGCTTTGCCCAATCCTCTAGGCATTTTTTCCCTAAGCCTCTAACTTCGGGAATAAGAGCAAATTTAGCATCATCCGCCACTTTTATCCCTTTAACTCTTTCGGTAATATAAATCTATAAGGGATTCTAATAAGTTGGGATGATTCTTTAAGCGATTTACTACATGATTAACTTCTTTTTCGTTAAGCATATGCAACCTCTTTGTGCTACATTTTCAGGAGGTATTAATCCTTCCTTATCTTGCCAACACTTTTAATTACACCCCAGGTGACTGATCATTATATCAATTGATTGAGATTATATTGGTTTTATGAGGAAGACCTTAAGTTTCTAATTTTAAGGAACTTTTATGAGCCAACTCAAGGGCAAAAGTTCCTCTTCCCTAGGCCTGCCTTTAAAAAAAGCATTAAATTATATTTAATATTAAACAAATATTCACAAAATAAATTATTTAGGTTATAATAAATGTAAATTTTTTTATTAATGTTTCATAAAAGGTTAAAATGTCTTCAAACAATGTAAGTTACCTCTCTTTTAAATATCCTTTCATAAATTTCAACTGTGTTCCTCAAATTATTGCGAATAAGCAGAGCAACTTAGAAAATGTAAAGGCAATCGCAAAAAATGTTTTTTCCGAAGTAAAAAATTTTCCAAGCCAACATCCTAAGATTTTTTTCTCCTCGATAAGTGGAATTTTTTTATTAGGAGGAGCTTACGCTTTATATTCTTTTAGGAAACCCGCCCTACCTTTATTTTCTATAAAAAAAGTTGTTCAAAATACTCACGCTTATATAAAGGTAGATAAAGATAGAGAAGCGAAGATATATGTAAATAATTTTATTAAAGCTTATCTTATATCAAGCGTAATTACTGTCCAATTAGGCTCAGAGAGTAGAGATAGTTTTCTTCAACACTTGTCTGAGAAAATATTAGATGTAGTTAATATGGAGGAAGCGTTAGAAAGCTCTAAAATTATAATGATTGAAAACATTCTTTCTAATTTTGTGTCCTTCATTAACCAAATAAAGAACAGAGTAGAAAGAGATATTAATCAGGGAAATTTGAGGTATTTTAATATAACAGAAGACGACACTCTTGTAGAAATGTTGGCTGTAGGAAAGGAAACTCACTGTAAAGGCAAAATACCTTTTAAGTTGATTTTTGGGAGTGGGGAGGAAATTATTTACAAGCCCCGTTCTATGTTACCTGAATTATTATTATGTGATGAAGATAGAGGATTATTAAACACTTTTGGATTTGGGACATATAAGGTACTTGATCTTGAGGATGAATTTAGTAGGCCCGATAGCTTTTATAGCTATTGCGACGTACTTAAAAATACGCAAGACAACAATACCATTGCTAATAATGAAGAATTAAAAGATTACTTTAAAAAGTTATGTGTTTTAGAAAAGATTGCTCAACGACTTAGAATATCTGATTTGCATTACCTAAACATGATTACCTCTAATAAATCTCCGTATTTAATTGATGTGGAAGTATTTTTAATACCTAATTTTGACCATGTAGGAAGCGGGATTTTCAGTAGTAAGGACGGGGCCGCTTATTGGTTTGATTGTTCCGGAGGCGTTGATCCTTCCTTGAGGGGATTAAATCGTCTCTGGTTTACGGATAGATATCAGCAAGAAATCTCAGGTAATGAAAATGCAGCACAGCTTTCCTACATGATTACGGATGAACAATTGAAGATAGCAGACATAAATGTTAAAAACTTATTAGAAAATATTGATATGTTTCAGGAATCCGACTCAGAATATGAGACAAGAATACAGGAAATTCATGAGACTTTGGAACATACAAGAGGACGTGTGGTTTTATTGAATACTAGCTCTTTAAACAATATTACTAGTCGAATTGATCCCGCCCAAGAGGAAGGTATACTACATTTAGTTGAAGCCATACAAGAGGAAGTTGAAATGTTGCAATTGACTTTTCATGTCGATAACCTAGAACAAATAAAAAAGCAGATTTGTTTAGATTGCTTTAATAGAGATATTCCTGTTTTTTACTATAATAGCTTTGAGCATCATCTTTATTATTCTGACGTATTAATTGGAAGCCAAGCTAGAGGGTAGTAAATCTTAGGAAGCCCTCTGCAGGGAGGAGTGAGAGCATATCTTAAATAATTTATATTAAAGTTTTATCTTAGATTAAAACTTGATTCATCTTACAATATTTAGGGATCAACAAATAAGAAGTTTGCTTTTTTACAGTTAATGATTATGAAGTATGAAAACATTATATGAGTTAAATAGCTCTGCAAGAAACTGGACTTATGGAGTAGATGAAGCACAAGTGGTCAATCTTACGCTTGAATAACATTTTGTTAGCAGTAAAATAAACGGAGCCAACTTAAGTGGTTTATAAGAGCGCAACGGGAAGAAAAAAGGTCCTTCATTTAGCTACTGGGAATCAGCCACGTAACAAGGAAATCTTCATAAATGTAACGTCTGATAATATATGTTATGTTATATAAATGCTTGAAGATCAGGAAATTGTATCTTTTCCAAAGGCAGTTTAACGCAACCTAGCTGCTTACCGTATGAAGGAAAAAAAACGGTTTTTGCCTTGCCTCTTATGATATTTGCTAATCTCTTTATATCACTGGTGGTTGCTCCTGTCGTAATTAATTAGAATATATTTGTCCTTAGGATTAAGGTGAAGGAGATGGAAATCCTATGAACGGAAAACCTAAGAGAATTATTCTTAGATAAATGTGCCACTAGCCAGCATCGAAAGAATTAAGAAAATTGGCCAGATTTTCCTTAAAAAAATGAAGCTCGTTGATAATGCTATTATTACCATTATAGGTTTTTATTGAAATTGCCTCACTAAGATCTCCTTCTTGCCTATTTTCTTACTATTATTAATAGCCTAGTCTGGCAGTTTTTTAAGAAATTAGCCTTCTAAATAAATTTTTCCTTGTATAATTGACAAAAAGTGTATGGATTTACACCATAAAATTGACAAATATGCTCAAAACCATGATTTCTCACTACGTTTCAGAATAATAAAATTTTTGGTAAGGAAGTCTTAAGTATCTAAGAATAATTATATGACGTTATTTCAGATCGGTAATTTTCAATTTATTACGGTCAATAAAGACCGTATGCAGGCCTAGAAAACAGAAAAACACCCAGCGTGCTGTTGGCGTTTGCGGAAGTTTTCACCATTGTTCTGATAGGCTCTCATAGTTTCCATCCTCCCTAAAACATTATCATCAATTCGCTCAGGGATAACTGGCGTACCTAGCAAATGATCGATGGGTTTGTCTTCAAAGTACTCAGAATACATGTAAAGCGTCCGACTTTCAAATTCCAATCCGTTTAAGATCATGCATTTAACAGCTTACCCATAGGTTAGAGCCTTATTTTCGCCTCATCACCTACTGCTTGGTCAATAAGGTCAACTAACCCTATCCCCTCACCCATTCTAAGCTATTAATCCTAAATAATTACCGTTTTGCGCATCTATTTGCATAGCTTTTAGTCTTTTAATTTAAACCTTTAAAGAAAACGTCTTACTTGATTAGTGTTCAAAATTCCTAATTATTTTTTTGCTGGGAAATATAAGTTGTAGAGAAAATCTAAATCTTTTTTATAATTGGCTATTAGATTCATCTTGAGAGATTATCCCAATTTTGGGATAATCCCTATGTGGAGGGATGATGGATCAAAAAAGACCGATTATTTGGATTGGATCTAGCAAAAAAGACTTTATGGAATTTCCTGATGGAGTGAGGAACGAGATGGGTCACGCTTTATACATTGCTCAAAAAGGTGAAAAACATAGAGACGCTAAACCTCTTAAGGGATTTGGAGGTGGTTCCGTTATTGAAATCGTCCAAAGTGATGCCCGAGGTACCTATCGAACAGTGTATACGGTTCAAATGGAAAAAGCTGTTATTATTCTTCATACTTTTCAAAAAAAATCAAAGACGGGCATTAAAACTCCAAAGCAAGAGATTGATCTAGTTGAGCAAAGATTGAGAACTGCACATCAAAAATACAAAGAATGGCTTGACATGCTTAAATTAAGAGGTTAACTAACATGGTCATTAGAAAAAAACAACAAAAGATAGAAGGAATTGAATTTGAAATTAGTAGTGACAATATTTTTGCAGATATTGGAGTTGCTAACGCAGAAGAAGAACTTACTAAAGCCGAATTGGCATGGGAAATTGACAATATTATAAAAAAAAGAAAGCTTACCCAGCAGAAAGCTGCAATAATTATGCAAATCAATCAACCCAAAGTATCTGCATTGTTGCATCGAAAGCTGGCAGGTTTCTCCATAGAACGCTTACTACATTTCTTAAATTTACTCGGGCAAGATATTGATATTGTTGTGAAACCTAAGCCGCAGAATAGAAAGAATGCGCGAGTTAATGTTTTTGGCTATAAAGAATATTCAGGAATTCTGCCCAGTAGTCCTATGGCTGCAAAATCTTCTTAACAAATCATGTTTTTAAAAGTTATAGAATGAGCTGTAATAGAAACGGCTTATTTGAAGTGCTTTATTAGATTATGCAAAGGCATATTATGCAGATAAGAATTATTCGAAGAAAAGATTGCAAGGCTCATAAAGAAAAGAAAGCTAAAAAGGAAGATTTCAAAAAAGCATAGCAGACAACCAGAGCAAGGGGATATAATTATTGAAGCTGGGGAATAAGGAAAACTCATTTAAAACCAACTTTTAACCCACATTCCG
>NZ_JRXI01000092.1:0-14987 GCF_000813645.1 Neochlamydia sp. TUME1
TGGGAAAGGGGTGGATTTAGAGTATACTATTAAACATAGAAGATTGAGGGATCCTATTGTTGTTATTCATTTATTCCAAAAATGGACAAGCAAACTTATCCTAAGAAGAGAAATTGGAGTTAAAGCAAATAGCTAAAGCAATTAAAAAAGTATCAAATATGAGTAAATTATTTAAAGGACTTAAAAAAGGGCTGGAAGAAGCTTTAGCATTTTCAGAAAGAAAGGTTACGCTTAAATCAGAGCTTATCGAAATCCCAGAGCCTCTAAATAAATATAAGGCTATCGATATTAAGAGAATCAGAGAGAAAAATCATTATTCTCAATGAATTTTTGCTAGAGTATTAAATGTAAGTATAGAGACAGTTTAATCTTGGGAATCCGGAACTCGCGTTCCAAGTCATGCAGCACTGCGACTTTTAGAAATCGTAGACAAGGTTTTTATGGTCCTCAAATTTCTAAGCCTCTATAATTGTGATGGTTTCATGACAATATGGCTTTGAAAACGCCTCCTAAATGATCTTTAAAATGGCTTTTACCTAAATTTCCCTCATTTTTCATTTGGTCAATAGAAAGTTTTATTGCCTGACACATGTGTATTAGCGCTCTTATCCACTTGCTCACTTTAGTGCTCTCCTTTCATCTTTCTTAAGAAGAAAAATTGAAAATTTTTTCAAGTGACTATTTTCAAACCGTTTAGAGGAATAGTTGCCTGTCTACAAAATATTTTACCGAGTATATAAGTTTATATTTTATATATTCGGTATGTTATACTTGGAGAGTGAAAGGAGAGGTAATATGAAGAACATAAGAAGTATCTCAGCTACTCAAGCAAGAAAGCACCTAGGAAAGATTCTCGTAGAGGTCAATTACCATAAACAACGTATTCTTCTTACCAATCACAAGAAACCAGTGGCGATAGTACCGATTGAGGATTTAGAAACTTTGGAAGCCCGAGAGGTTGCTCAAGATATTCATGAAGCAAAAAAAGCTTTAAAAGAGATTGAAGCAAAGGGTACTATTTCTCTGAAAGAGATGAAAAAACGATTAGGCTAAAGCCACGATGACAAAAGCTACGTATACGATCAAATGGGCGTCTAGGGTAGGAAAGTAGCTTAAAATAATCCCAAAAATATCAGATAAATAATTTTTGGACGAATACAAGAAGTAGAAAAGAATTCTCGCGCAAAAACTATTGAGCAGTTGCAAGCAGTAGATATTAGTTTTACATTGCTTTTTAACGGCAATTAAAGGCCAAAGCCTTTTTTTTCTTGCTTAGGTTATTACTAGCTAGTGCTTGCATAACTTTAAGGTTTGATATAATCTGCATCTATGAAAAGAATATGGAAACTATTTTGTCATACAGTTAAAGGTTTTTATGAAGATGACTGCAACGCACGTGCAGCAGCATTAACCTACTTTACTTTAATGTCTATTGTTCCCGTGCTTGCCGTAATTCTTGGTCTTGCTCGAGGTTTTGGCTTTGCCCCCTTTTTAGAAGAAGTTATCAAAGAACAACTTAGCAAGCAGCCTGATATTGCTAACTATACGATTGACTTTGCGTATAGCCTTTTGGAAGAAACGAGTAGTACCTTGATTGCTGGTGTGGGAGTGGTATTACTATTATGGACTGTTTATAATATCTTGGGAAATGTAGAAGAAGCTTTAAATGATATCTGGAAAATTCCTCGGGCACGCTCCTGGATAAGGAAAGTTACCGACTATATTGCAGCCATTATTATATGCCCCTTATTTTTTGTCGTTTCAAGTAGCCTAACTATTTATCTAAAAACCCATATTGTAGAAATTTCTGGAAAAGCAGTTTTCTTTGAATATCTATTTATTCATTTCTTTCCCTTTTTGATAACTTGGATGTTATTTACATTTTTATATTTCTTTTTGCCTAATCGAAAGATTTCATTTAAATATGGGATGCTTGGCGTACTTGTAGGAGGAACAGCCTATCAGCTTATCCAAACGTTTTATATTAACATACAGTTAAAACTTTCTAGCTATGGGGCTATTTATGGAAGTTTCGCAGCTTTGCCTTTATTTTTAATATGGTTAAATTTAAGTTGGATGATCATTTTAGCTGGAGCCGAATTGGCCTACCAAGCAGAGATTATGGCGTGGAATTATGCGCCTACGCGTAAAGGCAGCCCTCCAATCCTAACTTGTCGACGTGTGCTAGCTCTTATGATTATTTACAGCTGCATTCGTAATTTTTGCGAAGGCAAAACCCCCTATACTATTCATCAGATTTCAGATAAGTTTGGGGTAGCCAAGATCAAGTTAGCAGAAATTATCGAAATTTTAACTCACTATAAGATTCTTTCAACAACAGACTATTATTCTGATGGAGAGATTTATTATCAGCCTGCTCGCGATGTCAATACTATCACTTTAAAAAATGTAGCCGATATTTTTCCCGCCATAGAGAAAGAGGTAGTGTGTATTTATAGAAATCCTTCAGTTTCTTATTTTGAAGAATTACTTGCTAAATACGATAAGAAGACTACAGAGATGCAGGAAAATTTACCTTTAAGCGCTATTAACTTGCAAAAGCTATGAAATTTTCATCTATCGGCCTTCTATGATTGTGGCTGCATGAGTTCCCCTCCCCTATCAAAAAGAACTCCTAATCACTCTTAGTTTTCTTCGTATAAACAGCAGCAGTTTGCAGGCAGTAACATCCTCTTCGAATAACTCTTGAATTTATGGATCCAATGCAATAAACTGCTTTTTTATAAATTTTAAGAGAAGAGATGTCGGAAACAAAACTACCGAAAATTATCGGCATTATCCCCGCACGTTATGGGAGCACCCGCTTTCCCGGAAAGCCTTTAGCAACTATTTTAGGCAAATCACTCATCCAACGAACTTACGAAAATACCAAAAAATGTCTTTCTTTAGATGAAGTTTTCGTGGCGACAGATGATAGAAGAATTTTTGAGCATGTAGAAAGCTTTGGAGGCAAGGTTATCATGACTTCTTCTGGCTGTCCCACCGGCTCAGATCGACTAATTGAGGCTGTACAAAATACTCCTATCTTTAAAGAAGCCGCTATAGTAGTGAATATACAGGGAGATGAACCTTGCTTAGAACCTTCTATCATTCATGAAGTGGTTCAGCTACTGCTCCAAGATTCAAATAATGTGATGTCCACAGCTGTTACGAAGATTCATTCAGAAGCTGAGGCTTTAAATCCCTTTGTTGTTAAATGCTGTTTAGATCGACAAGGAAATGCTCTTTACTTTAGCCGCTCCTTAATCCCTAGTAATCCCTCAGCAAAATTTGATCCTCGCACGGTTTACTTTAAACATATTGGAATCTACGGATTCCGTCGAGAATTCTTATTTACCTATGGTAAGTTAGGGACTACTCCCCTGCAACTAGCAGAAGACCTGGAGCAGCTTAAAGTTTTAGAGCATGGATACAAGATAAAAGCCGCGATAGTTGGAAGTGCAAGTCTTAGCGTTGATCATCCCGAAGATATAAAAAAAATTGAGTCACTATTATTATGCAAACAAAATATTTGTTCATAACAGGCGGAGTTTGTTCATCTCTTGGAAAAGGGTTGACGGCTGCCTCTATTGCGATGCTGCTTGAAAAAAAAGGCCTCAAAATTGCCTTACTTAAATTTGATCCTTACTTAAATATAGATCCCGGTACGATGAGTCCTTATCAACATGGTGAGGTATACGTAACCGATGATGGAGCGGAAACTGATCTTGACCTGGGACATTATTATCGCTATACCAACTCTCCTTTATCGCATGCTTCCAATGCCACTTCAGGGCAGATTTATAATTCAGTAATTCGTCGAGAGAGGCAGGGAGATTATCTAGGAAAAACAGTGCAGGTTATCCCTCATATCACCGATGAAATTAAGCAACGTATTCATATTTGTACTAAACAAGAAGAAAATATTGATGTTGTTTTAGTGGAAATAGGAGGAACAGTAGGCGACATCGAATCGTTACCTTTTTTAGAAGCTATCCGTCAATTTCATAATGAAAATAAAGGCAACTGCTTAAATATACATCTGACTTATGTCCCTTACTTAAAAGCAGCAGGAGAAGTTAAAACCAAGCCCTCCCAACATTCTGTACAAGTTTTAAGAGAAATTGGTATTTTTGCTGATATTATTATCTGTCGTTGCGAGAATCCTTTATCTGAAGAAGTTAAAGATAAATTAAGCCTTTTTTGTAACGTTAGCCGCCGAGCAGTCATTGACGAAGCAGATGTTGAATCGAGCATTTATGAAGTTCCTTTAAAGCTACATGAGCAAAATCTCGACTCAATGATTTGTGAAATGCTTCATTTGCCTAATAGGCCTGTTGACTTAGCTGATTGGCAAGGAATCCTTGATACCATCCATCATCCTAAGGGAACGATTACTGTAGGAGTCATTGGTAAATATGTGCAACACCAAGATGCTTATAAATCGGTTTTTGAATCTCTGCATCATGGAGCTATTTCTTTAGGTTATAAGCTAGAAATCAAATGCTATGAAGCTGATAAATTAGCAGAAGAGGGAGTGGATCTAGAAAATATAATCAAAGGATGCGATGGTTATTTGGTTCCAGGAGGCTTTGGAGAAAGAGGCTGGATGGGAAAAATCTTTTCGGCAAAATATTGTCGCGAGCGTAAAATCCCTTATTTTGGCATTTGCCTTGGCATGCAAGTGATGGCCGTAGAATTTGCAAGACATGTAATTAAGCTGGAAGATGCTAACACAACCGAAGTAGACCCCTTTACAAAGAATCCCGTGATCTCTTTGCTAAGTGAACAAAAAGTTGTTCAAGATATGGGCGGTACTATGCGATTGGGAGCTTATAACTGTTATTTGAAGGCAGGATCAAAAGCCCATCATGCCTATAAACAAGACAAAATTTCTGAAAGGCATCGCCATCGTTACGAGTTTAATAACAAATATAAAGAGCAGATGGAAAAAGCTGGTTTTATCATTTCTGGTACACTGGAATCTGCCTCGCTATGTGAAATTGCTGAAATTAAAGATCATCCTTGGATGGTAGGTGTACAATTTCATCCTGAATTTAAATCTAAACCTACCCAAGCGCATCCTCTATTTAAATCTTTCGTGCAAGCCATGATTGATTATCAGGCCAAAAAATGAGCGACGTCCAAGTAGAAAAGCCTTCAATCACTCGCATTGCAGCTTTAGACTACGGATTAGCACGCATAGGCATCGCTGTTTCTGATGAGAGTAAGACGATTGCATTACCTTTTATGACGCTTGGCTGTGAAAAAAAAACAAGCGATACTGCTAAAAAGCTGGTTTTACTTTTAGAAGAGCATCAAAAAGCTAACCATTATACTCTGCTTGAACTAGTTATAGGGCTGCCCCTTTTAATGAATGGAAAAAGAGGTTATCTGGCGGATGAAACTCAATATTTTATAAGCCTATTAAAAAATTTACTCTCTATTCCTGTAGTTTCTTGGGATGAACGGCTTACATCTGTTCAAGCTGAACGTACGATGAAAGAAGGGAAGCTAAATCGCAAGAAACGTGCTAAATCTGTTGACAATGTTGCGGCTATCATTATCCTACAAAATTATCTTGATCATTTGAAATTACGTCATGGTGGGACATATGGCTTCTAACACTCAATATTGGTTAATGAAAACCGAACCCTCGGTTTTTTCTATCGATGATTTACAACGTGAAGGATTTTCAGAATGGGAGGGTGTAAGGAATTTCCAAGCCCGCAATTTTATGCGTGATAGGATGAAAGAGGGTGATTTAGTGCTTTTTTATCATTCTAATGCAAAGCCTTCAGGTATAGTAGGTATTTGCCGAATATGCCGGGAAGCTCATGCTGATTTCACCGCATGGGATAAAGATAGCCCCTATTATGATCCTCAAGCTACCCCCGATCATCCTATTTGGATGATGGTAGAAGTAGAGTTTGTAAAGAAATTTTCCCAAGTTATCGCTTTATCTGAGCTAAGAAAATACCCCCAGCTTGAAGGGCTAAAAATTTTGGAGAAAGGCTCCCGTCTATCTATTACTCCTGTAGAAAAAAAACATTTTGAATTTATTGAATCGCTGGGGCAATTAAGGGTTGAATCAGATCAGAATATATGTTCTTCTCAAGCTCAACCTACCCAATCTACCTAAGGTCACTATCAATCAAGGCCTACGATCATATCTTCATTTGTAGTGAAATATATTGAGCCGTTTGTTAAAAACACAGGTAAAGAATACCTATTTCGAGGAGACTTTTATGTCGACAGCTACATTTCCGATTGCTAAAGAGTCTTCCCCTGCTCTTACCGAGGTCAATCGTTCTCATAGAACAGCTACCCCCTGTATCATGGTAATCTTTGGTGCCACAGGTGATCTGACTGCCCGTAAGTTAGTACCTGCCATTTATAATCTCAATAAAGAAAAATTGCTTCCCTCTCACTTCGCCTGTGTAGGCTTTGCACGCCGTAAAAAAACGGATGAAGACTTTCGCCAGGAGATGATGGAGGGAATTAATAGCTTTTCACGTACAAGGCCGGTAGATAAGAGTATGTGGAATACTTTTAGCGAGCAATTGTATTATCATATGGCCGAATTTCATGAAGATGAAGGGTATATAAGGCTAGCTAAGCTACTTGAAGACCTAGATATTAAATATGGAACAAAAGGAAATAGAGTTTTTTATCTATCGACTCAGCCTAGTTTTTTTCCTCTTATTATTCAAAAGCTGAGCCAACATAACCTTATTTACAACGAGATAGAAAGCCCTGATAAATGGTCGCGAGTGATTATTGAAAAACCTTTTGGCTTTGACTTAAAGTCTGCCAAGGAGCTGCAAAAAGAAATATCTCAGTATCTAAACGAATCACAGATCTATCGCATAGACCATTATCTAGGTAAAGAAACTGTCCAAAACCTCCTAGTATTTCGTTTTAGCAATCCTCTTTTTGAAGCCATTTGGAATAATAGCCACGTCGATAATGTCCAAATTACAGTAGGCGAAGAAATAGGCATTGGCAACCGCGGTCGATTTTTTGAAGAAGCAGGCATGCTAAGAGATATCGTTCAAAATCATATGATGCAGCTTCTCTCTCTTGTTTGCATGGAACCTCCCAATAGCCTTAAAGCTGAAGCCATTCATAATGAAAAAGTCAAAGTGATTGAATCTATTCGCCCTTTTTCTATAGATCAGATGGATCGCTTAATCATCCGCGGACAATATGGCCCCGGCCTTATCAACGGCCAGCCAGTCAATGGATATAGGCAGGAGGAAAACGTGCATCCTCAATCCTCAGTAGAAACCTATGTAGCTCTACAGTTATTTATTGATAACTGGCGCTGGTCCGGCGTGCCTTTTTATCTTAGAGCAGGTAAAAGGCTTCCTAAAAGAGCTACAGAAATAGCTATTACTTTTAAAGCTGTACCAGGCTTTCTCTTTAATGATGCAGGTAAAACAATTGAACAGAACGTCTTAGTTATACGCATTCAACCTGATGAAGGAATTTCTTTAAAAATTAATTGCAAAGTGCCTGGTATTAATAACCCTATCCAACCTGTTAAGATGGATTTCCAGTATGGCTCTTATTTTGGCGCCACCCCTCCCGAAGCTTATGAACGGCTAATCTTAGATTGCATGTCGGGAGACAACACTTTATTTGCACGGGCAGATGAAGTGCTAGCTTCCTGGAGGTTATTATCACCTATCCTCCACCACTGGCAAGATAATCCTCTCCCCTGCTTCCCGAATTATGCTGCCGGGACCTGGGGACCTGAAGAGGCTAATCAATTGCTAGTACAAAGTGGAAGAAAATGGAGTTTAATTTAATCTTCCTAACTTTTTAAAGTGAGAAAAAGCAAGGTAGTTGTAAAAGATTAGTTAGAACGAGTAAAGATAAATAATAAGTTTTTTATCTTTGAGAACATTCATGATACGCTAGGGTAAAATCAAAAAAATATTTAGGTCTTATGCTAAATTCCTCTTGGAAAACTAAAATACAAGTGTTTGATGATAGAAGAGATGTGGTAGCTGCTGGAAACTACCGAGAAGCACTCCTTTATTCTGTGGAACAATTCATTGAGCTTGCGAATGCATGCATTGAAAACCAGGGTTACTTTGCCGTAGCGTTATCGGGAGGAAGTACTCCTAAAGCTATTTTTCAACTTCTTACCTCTTTAGAAAACCGCGGAAGAATTGACTGGTCAAAAGTCCTGCTATTTTGGAGCGATGAGCGTAGCGTGCCTCCCACTCATCCAGAGAGTAATTACTTAAATGCTATGGAAGCAGGCTTTAATGCATTGCCGCTGAAAGCGGACAATATCTTTCGGATGCAAGCTGAAAATAATATAGAAGAGAATGCTTGGCATTATCAAGATTTGATTCAAACTAAGATTCCAAAAAAAAACTTTGATGCCGTGCTTTTAGGTATGGGAGAAGATGGGCACACTGCTTCACTTTTTCCTCAGACAAGTGGCCTGCATGTACGCGATCGCTTAGTTATCGGTAACTTTATCCCTCAAAAAAACACATGGCGCATGACTCTTACTTATGATTGCATTAATGCCGCTTCATACATTTTGTTATATGTATTTGGAAAAGGCAAAGAAGATATGGTCTTTCAAGCATTAAAGGGGCCTTATAACCCCGAGCTAATCCCTGTGCAAAAAGTTGGTACACCCACTCACAAAGCCTTATGGGTTTTAGATGATAACTCTAGATCTTTGCTGGCAAAATGAATCCTTACTATATTTAAAAGTTAAATATGCATTTTAAAATATAAGAGTGTTGATTAGAAATATATCTTAGCTTGCTAACTTAAAATAAAGGATTTTATAAAGGCATGGGCAGACAGTACTTAATGTAGCTTTTCTTAAAAATTTTTGCTAGCTAGCTTTAGCTGCATTTCACCAAATAAAATTCTCGTCTGGCTTATTTATTAAAAGCAAAAAAGCCTACTTGAATGGTCTTAAAATAGCTCGACTAGAATGATAAGCTCATTATCGATCTGTCATTAATCTATCTTTCCTTTTTTGCATTTGAATAGAGCCAAGCTATCATCCCAAAAAAATAGAATAGATTTACAAATAGCCTCTGTAGTAACTTATATTGCTTATGCTAGTCCTAGGAATTGAAACAACATGTGATGAAACTGCCTGTGCGGTAGTAAAAGACGGAAGAGAGATTCTTTCTAATGTCGTCTTTTCCCAAATTGACTTACACCAAAAGTTTGGGGGCGTTGTTCCGGAGCTAGCTTGCCGTAAACACGTCGATGTGCTTTTTCCTGTCATCGATCAAGCTCTCCAAGAAGCTAATTGCAAACTTGAAGATATCGACCTTTTTTCAGTTGCCTATGGTCCCGGGCTGATCGGCGCTGTGCTTATAGGCTTAAATGCTATTAAAACAATAGCACTATGTATGAACAAGCCTTATGTAGGTGTCAATCATGTAGAAGCTCATCTATATGCTGCCCTCATGTCAAATCCTCATGCCGAATTTCCCTGTCTTGGTATTGTTCTTTCTGGAGGGCATACGAGCCTTATATATATGCACGAGATAGGGAAATATGAATTGATAGGCCAAACCGTAGATGATGCAATTGGTGAAGCTTTTGATAAAGTGGCTAAAATCATGGGATTGCCCTACCCTGGCGGCCCTCCTATTGAAGTGTTAGCGGAGAAAGGATCTAGCTTGCGCTATCCTTTAAAAGCAGGCACTGTAAAAGGTAAACCATTTGACTTTTCTTTTAGTGGCCTAAAAACTGGAGTTTTATACACTTATAACTTAACGTCTGATAAATCTGATTTAGCCGCCTCCTTTCAATATGCCGCTTTTGCCGACATTTTGAAAAAAACTATACAGGCTGCAGAAAAATATAATTGTAAAACTTTAGTCTTTGGTGGTGGCGTCACTAATAATAAAGCGCTGCGTAAGATGTTTATAGAAAAAGGTAGCCACTATACACAATATTGGCCATCTCTTGGGCTAAGCTTGGATAATGCAGCTATGATAGCGGGGCTAGCTTACCACATTTATAAACATAAAGGAAAAGGAGATGACTTGACGCTAGAAGCTGCTACCTCCATTTCTTTTTAATCCATCCTAAGAAGGTGCTCCGAAACCTATCTTTTTCTTAACATAGTCCTAGGCCGTTGAAGTATAAATCATAGCTTGTGAAGTTGTTGGTAAGTATTCATCATCCATTTCTATGCTTATAAAGATTTACCCTCAAGAAAAGAGACTGCTTTTATAAGAATAATTATTTTCTTTGAATGTATAAAAGTGATTTACTTAAAAAATAATAGATAGGATGTTAATTTAAGGTAACATCTTCTAGCATTTTTTTGTTTATCGGATAATAGTTGCTAAAAAATAAAAAAAAGATCACATTTATCATAAATAAGTCTATGCAATTTAGTAAAAAATCAAGTCTAACTTGATCTTGAAGAAAAAGTCTAATTTATATCTTAATGGAGCTTAATATGATGCCGCCAACTTTCCCTTCTAGCACTCAGACAACTGTTCGTGCCATACCTACAGAGAATACAGAAGATGCTCATGTAGGAGAACCAGCAAAGCAGGCGGTTACTTCGTTGCCTTGTGGGCATACTCTCAACAAAGACGATGAGATTCACTGTTTAGCTTGTCATAAGCTTGGCCTTCGGGATAGCAAGGTTATTGAAAAGTATACACCCAACTACGACGTTCTACCAGCCCTCTTGCAGGACAAAAATAATTCTAAAAAAGGAGAATTCGAATCATTTCTAAAAGATTTAGTGAAAAAAGACGCCATGCAATCAATTCATACATATGAAAAATCTCAAGCTAATTATGAAAACCTTTTTAAACAGCTTGATCCTAGACTCTTATCAAGGATAGGAATAGATTCTTTGGTCCTAGGTGACTTAAATCTAAAAAAAATATCAGATAATCAAGAGGAAGAGTTACTCTACCAGGAAAGCAAAGAGCCAAAGGGTAAAGAAAAAGTAAGTGATAAAGAATCGGAAGAATTATTAGAAGAAATTAACAAAGTTAGGCAATTTGGAGCAGAGAAACTGCAGCAGATTCACCCAAGCTCTTCTCCGCTTTCCCCATTAGCTCCTCAACCTTTTATTTCTACCTCTTCTTTGCCTACACCTCCGACTAATTTGCCTACAGGCCCAACTTATATTCAAGTTCTTTCTCCTCAATCTACCATCACCATTTCGATGTCCTCACTTTACAAAGAAATTCTCCAGATTCATTTTCCTGAAGAGAACGGGGATTTTACAGAGCAAGCTAGCATTTTAGATAAAATTTACAAAATTAAGCCAGATTGCTCGGTTGAAGAGAAAGTCGTTCATATCTTTTCGAAACTTTTTACTTTAGCGGCCTATCTTGCCCCTGTAGAGCTTGAAAAGACTCCAAAAAAATCCAGGGCTTTTACTCTTTCTAATTATTCCTCTTATCTACTGAATATCAACCGTCTCTTACTATGGCGCAAGCTACCTGGAGGAGCAGAGTACTTAAACCAACCAAAAATTAAAGCCCTATCTTTAAAAGAAAAAGGAGAGCTATTAAGCCAATGGATTGAAGTTCATGCTAAAACTATTACACGCTTAGATTTGAATTTTTCCGGCTTAACCTTGTTGCCATCAGAAGTTGGAGAGCTTTCTCAGCTACAAGAGCTTTGTATAGGCGGCAACCAGCTAACCATTCTTCCTGCCTCTATCGGTCTCCTCTCTAAACTTAAAAAACTTGTAGCATCAAATAATCACCTGATAGCTCTTCCCCTAGCTATTGGGCAGCTTTCTCAGCTGCAGCAACTGTATTTAAGCCATAATCAGATAAACACTCTCCCTGCAGCCATTGGACAGCTTTCCCAGCTGCAATCCCTCTCATTAGAAAATAATAAGCTAGCAGTTCTACCCCCTGAACTCTTTCAGCTTTCTCAATTACATCAACTTTCCTTAGATCGTAATAGACTAACTGTTCTTCCTAAAGAAATTGGGCAGCTTCCTCGTTTACGGCAGCTAGGCTTAAACGATAATTATCTAACCGCTTTACCTACAGAAATAGATCAACTTTTTGAGCTTAGAGAGCTTGGATTGAATAATAATCATTTAGCCTCCCTGCCTACAGCTATCGGACAGCTTTCTAATCTGGAATGGCTAACATTAGCTAATAATAATCTAACTGCTATTCCTCCAGCTATTGGGCAGCTTACGGGGCTGCAAATGGTGGACTTAAGTCGCAACCAATTAACTACTCTACCTACACAGTTAGGGCAACTTTCTCTACTGCAAGAGCTCTACTTAAGCCACAATCAACTAACCATGATTCCTCCCGCCATAGGGCAGCTCACTGCGCTTCGTGTACTGGATTTAGACCACAACCAGCTAAATACTTTACCTATAGAAGTAGGACAGCTTTCTAAGCTGAAAAATCTTAAATTAAGTCACAACCGGCTAAGCATTATTCCTAAGGCTGTGGGGCAGCTCTCTAAATTACAAGAGCTTTACTTAAGCTACAACCAGCTAACTGCCATTCCTACAACGATTGGCCAACTTACTGAGCTTCAAACCCTCGGTTTAAACCATAACCAATTAGCTTCTATTCCTACCGACATAGGAGAGCTTCTTCTGTTAAAAGTGCTTGATTTAAGTGATAATGAGTTAAATGCTCTTCCTGCAGCCCTTGCACAGCTGTCTCAGCTGCAATCGCTTCACTTAAGCAATAACCAATTAACTTCTATTCCTAAAGCTATTGGACAACTTCCTTCTCTACTGCACCTGGACTTAAGGCGCAACCAGCTAGCCATTTTGCCAGCAAAATTAAAGCTTCCTGCACTGCAAACGATTGACTTAAGCTACAATCAGCTAGCTACCATTCCTGCAAGCTTCAGTCAGTTTTTACAGTTGCAGCAGCTTTCCTTTAACAGCCAGTCGATAATAACTCCCCCTCCTCAAGTCCCTAATCTTAAAAATCTTATACTAGAAGGTAATCCCGTTCATGAAAACTTTATGAAATAATAGAAAGTATTAAAACGATTAGGTAAGTTTCAAGTATTTAAATGTAATAAATGCAAAAGGAGAGGAAGTGCTTCTTAGCAAATCAGCAAGCATAGTGCGAATCATTGTATAGGTTTTAGCTTGTGAATGCTTAGCTAAGCATATTTGGGTTAATAGAATTCCAAATCCCTCTCCTCTCATGGAACCTGCCGTATTGAAAATCATTAAAAAATTTAAGTTCAATTTTTTCATAGAAAGGTTAATAAGCTGTTAGCATTTAACATCTTCTTTAATAAAGCTTGGGAGTTAAAGATAAGGGGCCTACTATCAAGGATCGACCCATACCCTCTTCTAATTCATTTATAAGAAATCTTTTTATGGGGTTTACCGCAAGGGAATTTCTTTTAACAGGAAGTGCTTGTTTTAACATTTAACTCTTGAGATAAAATGCTATTTAGCCATATAGTTATAGGTTTATAAATTATGTTGAAAGTTTTCGGAGTTTAAAAAATGGCCAGTAGAAAAAGAGAAAAAATTAAGCTTAAAAGTTCCGCCAGTCACTACCATTATCATACAGTTAAAAACAAGACAAATAGCCCCGAGCGTATGACCTTAAATAAGTTTGACCCAGTGGTACGTAAGCACGTTGAATTCAAAGAAACCAAATAATCTTAAGGGAAAGATAGACCTTTCCCCTTCCCTTTAAATCCCTATTTAATGACGGACAAGCATGTTTGAATTATCTGTCGCATGCAAATATTTAAGGCCCCGCTGGCGGCAATTGTCTGTGTCTATTATTAGTTTAATTTCCATATTAGTCATCGCACTTGTAGTATGGCTAATCGTAGTTTTTTTTTCTGTAACAAGTGGTTTAGAAAAACGCTGGATAGAGAAATTAATCGCTCTTACTGCACCTGTCCGCCTTACGCCCACTGAAGCTTATTATAATTCCTATTATTACCAAATTGACAGCATTAGCGAGAACTCTAACTATACCTTGAAAACTATTGGTGAAAAATGGCGAGCTGATCAGTCGGATCCCTACGACCCGCAGCTTGATATAGAAGTTCCCTCTAATTGGCCTAAGCCTGATAGGGAAGAGGACGGATCGCTAAAAGATCCTGTAAAGAAAGCTTTTTTTATTATCAAGAATTTGCCTTACTCTCCCTCCATAAAAGCACGTGATTATGAAGTTTGTGCGAGCAATTTGCGTCTTCGTATGCTTCGAAAAACCCCTGAGACTAATCCTACTTTAACACAAGCCTTCTTATCACAGGCTACTTACCTAGGATCTCTAGATAATGAAAATTTGGCTATTTTAAAAGCGACGCTCCCTATTTCAGATGCTGATATTAACAATTTACTTTATACTCTTTCTATTGCCTCTGAAAATGTCCAAGAAGATCATCCCGCTTCAGCTGATAGTGTTAATCAGCAACTCTTAAGAGAAAGATTGAAAACTTTTTTTAAGTATACTGAGGTTAATTGGCTAAAAACTCCTCCTGCTGGATGGGCTCTTCCCACTGTCCTTCAAAAAAATGCCTCGCTACCTAAACAACTTCCTGGGGGTTTCCAAATGAGCGCCCTGCCCATTTTGGAATCATTAGATAAAATCCTCTATCTACAAAAAATACTATTTGATGTGAATTTTGAAGTGGAAGGACAGCAAGTTAGCGGACGTATTCCTATGGGAAATTTGCTGATTGCCCATCCTAAGATAAAAACTCATTTTAATAACTCTCCTCCCCTTTCTCCTTTTTGGTTTTACAAAGCAGGCAATTCGCAAGAAGATTTAAAGGTGTTTTTACCTAAAGATGCTGCTTTGGGGGAAGGGATTTTGCTACCCAAACCTTTTCGTGAAGCGGGAGTGTTGCTGGGTGATCGCGGCTATATTTCCTTTCAAACCCCTACTGTAAGTGCTCTGCAAGAGCAACGCATTCAGGTGTTTGTAGCTGGCTTTTATGATCAAGGCTTAATTCCTGTTGGGGGCAAGTTTATTTTGGTAAACGAGGCC
>NZ_JRXI01000093.1:0-2376 GCF_000813645.1 Neochlamydia sp. TUME1
CATCCGCACAGCATAATAGCCAGGCACAAAGCAATGGAATTAACCTACGTTTTTCAGATTTAAGCAAAGTCGACGAAATCCATGGTAAACTGCAGCAAGCCTTCGAAGAAGCAGGCATCGCTCCTTATTGGAAGATTGAGACCTACCGTGACTATGATTTTACCAAGGATATCATTCAACAGCTGCGTAGTGATAAACACTTATTCACGCTTATTGCCATCGTTATCATTATCGTGGCCTGTTCAAATGTTATCTCTATGCTAATTATACTGGTTAATGACAAAAAGCTAGAGATAGGAATCCTGCGCTCCATGGGAGCTTCCTCAGCAAGTATTGCCAGTATTTTTGGGTTTTGCGGAATGACCATGGGGCTAGCGGGAAGCGTCATAGGTATTGGAGCGGCTTTGCTTACACTTAGGCATTTAGAGTTGCTTGTCACTTTTTTAAGTAGGCTCCAAGGTCATGAAGCCTTTAATCCTCTCTACTATGGTGATAGCCTACCTAACGAGGTCAGCATGGAAGCTTTATTGTATGTAATAAGTTTTACTGCTTTAATCTCATTATTCTCAGGCCTTGTACCTGCCGTAAAAGCAAGCTTGCTACGCCCTTCAACTATTTTAAGAGCGGAATGAGATGGAAGAAATTATTTTGCAAGCTTGCGAGATCAGCAAAGCTTATCATTACCCTGCCAAAGTATCGATTTTAAATAACATTAACTTAGTTGTTAAGCGTGGGGAAACAGTGGCGATAACAGGACGCTCTGGTGAAGGTAAAAGCACTCTATTACAAATTTTAGGAACTTTAGAAAAGCCTTCCTCTGGTCAATTAGCTATTGCTGGGCAAACCATTAACCCTTTTAATTGCAGAAAAATTAGAAACCAGCACATCGCCTTTATTTTCCAATCTTTTCATCTTTTAGAAGACTATACTGCGCTAGAGAACATTCTGATGCCAGCGCGTATCGCCCGTAAATCTATTGCTCAAGGAAGTAAGGCTTATCAAAGAGCTTGCTCTTTACTAGAGCGTGTAGGCTTAGAAGACCGAGCCTATTTTGATACCAAGCTTTTATCGGGTGGAGAAAAACAGCGCATAGCGATTGCTCGCGCACTTTGCAATGATCCTGATATCATCTTTGCCGATGAGCCCTCTGGCAACTTGGATAAGCAAACGGCGCAAGATATCCATCAACTTCTGTTAGACTTTGCTTCTGAAAAAGATAAAGCAATAATTATCGTTACTCACGATGATAAGCTTTCAAATCTTTGCAATAAAAAATACCTTCTAGAAGAAGGGGTCCTCAAGCTTAATTCTTCATCACTTTTCTAAATTTTCGCTAATGAATATTTCAATAATAGTAATACTTGCTAATAGAGCTTTAAGCTTTGCATGCAGATTTTAAACCCTACCATATCTAACTTTGTTTAGTTTAAGAAAAGATCTTCTGGCCATCCTTACTTCTCTAGCAAACAGATCCTAGAGAGAATAAATGGAGTTAGGGCTTTAACTTAAAACCATGCTGAGAATTTTTCTTATTAAAATTTTAATTGCTTGCTTAGAACAAAAAATGAATTCGAAGAGAATTAAGAGCAAAGAATAAAGAAAAAACAGCACTTATTTGCTTCTAAATGAATTATCTATAGATACTTATGGCTGCAGGTAGGCTATAAAAGAAAAATAGAGATAAGGTTTTTTCTCTTTTTTATCTATTTATAATAAAAATTGCTTAAAAAAGAAGAAAAGGAGTAAGTTTTTGGCAAAAAGGTAAGGTAATTTCTTATCACAAAATTTTAAGGAGCTTGTATGATGCCGCCAAATTCTACTCCTAGCACCCAGGTAGCTTTCCGTGCTACAGTCTCAGAAAATATAGAAGACGCGGTCTCAGGAGAGCTAATGACCCGGGCGGTGACTCTGTTTCCTTGTGGCCATACCTTTAACGAAGATACCGTCATCCAATGCTTAGCACGCAATAAACTTTGCCCACTAGATAGAAAGCTTATTGAAAGGCATGCGCCCAACTACACGGTGAGGCAACTGGCTGAAACAGCTGATTCCCATCCATTAGAAGAACTTAAGCATGAGCCTAGCGAAGAAGCTGTAGGACATTTCTTATGGGGTAAACGGCTTGCTGAAAAAGGGGAGCATGCAACTGCTATAGAAGCTTTACTGCAAGCTTTGCAATTAACTCCTACGTATGAAAAGGCCCAAGCCTATCTTGAATTTTGCCTTAAACGCTCCTCAGAAGCTTCTTCATCATCGCAGCAAGTTACTCCTCTTTTTTCGAGCAAAGTTAAAGACAAAGAAAAAAGCCTTCCTTCTACAGATTCTCCTAAGGAACGCTATACTGAACTCTTACTCGATCTGTTAGAAGAGTCTTCG
>NZ_JRXI01000094.1:0-2212 GCF_000813645.1 Neochlamydia sp. TUME1
CTACTAACTCAACTAAAAAAATTCAACCTCTCTCTCCTTCTTCTACAGCCCCTGTTTCTATGGCCTCGCTTTACAAGGCAATCCTTCAGGTTTATTTTCCTGATGAAAACGGGGATTTAGAAAAACAAGCTAGTATTTTGGATAAGATTTATAAGATTGAGTCTAATCTTTCTATTGAGGAAAAAGTCCCTTACATCTTTCAAAAGCTTTTCGCTATAGCGGCCTCTCTTTCACCCTTAGAATTTGAGAGAAATACTAAGGAAAGCAAGGTGTGGACCCTTTCTAATTATTCTTCCTATCTGCTGAATATTAACCGCCTCCTATTGTGGCAAAGAATACCTGGAGGAACCGCGTACCTAAACCAGCCACAGATTAAAGCTTTACCTTTGAAGAAAAAAGGAGAGCTGTTAACACTGTGGATAGAAGAGTACGGCAAAACTATTACTTACTTAAGTTTGGATTCTTCAGGATTAACCTTTTTGCCACCAGAAATTGGACAGATTATTAAGCTGGAAATGCTTTACTTAAGCAACAACCAGCTAACCGCTATTCCTGCAGAGATCGGGCAGCTTTCTCAGCTAGAAATACTTCAATTAAGCAACAACCAGCTAACCGCTATTCCTGCAGAGATCGGGCAGCTGTCTCAGCTTGAAGGGCTTCACTTAAGCAACAATCGTCTAAACACTATTCCTGCAGAAATCGGACAGCTTTCTCAGCTGCAAATGCTTGACTTAAGCAATAACCAGCTAACCGTTATTCCTGCGGAAATCGGGCAGTTTTTTAAACTGGTGGGGCTTGACTTAATCAACAACCGTCTAAACACTATTCCTGCAGAAATCGGGCAGCTGTCTCAGCTTGAAGCGCTTGACTTAAGCAACAACCGTCTAAACACTATTCCTGCAGAGATCGGGCAGCTGTCTCAACTTGAAGCGCTTAACTTAAGCAACAATCGTCTAAACACTATTCCTGCAGAAATTGGGCAGCTTTCTCAGCTGCAAATGCTTGACCTAAGCAACAACCGTCTAACCACTATTCCTGCAGAAATCGGGCAGCTTTCTCAGCTGATAAGGCTTTGGTTAAACAAAAACCAGTTAATCACTATTCCTAAAGAAATTGGGAAGCTTTCTCTGCTGGTAAGGCTTAGCTTAAGAGACAATTACCTAAACACTCTGCCAGCAACTATAGGAGAGCTTACTCGACTACACTGCCTCGACGTAGCAAACAATCCTATTGAGCGCCTTCCTAAGCCAACGAGGCTGCTTTTAAAAGGAAGTTTTCTTCCTGATAGATCATAAATCATATAAGGCACCTCTTATATATAAAAACTACCAAATTTGATATCTCTCAATAAAACAATTAAGTTTGTAATTAACGTAAAGCAAGTCCCTATAAAGCAAGCTAAACTTGCATGTAGAGGCAATAGCTTACTATAAAGCTTCAAGGAGCCTATTATGATCCCTTCATCTTCTACTTCGAGCCCCTTGACAATTTTTTGCACTTCAGTTCCAGAGAATATAGAAGACGCAGTCTCAGGAGAGCTAATGACTCGGGCGGTTACTTTATTTCCTTGCGGCCATACCTTCAACGAAGATACCGTTATCCAATGCTTAGCACGCAATAAGCTCTGTCCCTTAGATAGAATGCCTGTTGAAAAACATGCTCCCAACCACACGGTGAGGCAGCTGGCCGAAAAGGCTAAATCCCATCCCCTTGTCATCCGTCATGGTTAGTGACCCAGGGTCGGCAGTTTTAGTGACCCACCCCCTCGTCACCTTTAGTGACCCACCCTAGCTAACAAATATTTTTTCTTTATTTCTCTTAAACTGCATAAATCTTCATGGGACAATCTTTTTTTATCTTGTCTCGAAAAGGAGATTTTATGCCAAGGAAGAGAAATATGATAGAATTACAACAAGTCATTTTTCGACTAAAACTTAAACAAAGCATTCGCTCTATTAATCGCGATACCGGTATTCATCGTACGATTATCCGTAATCTCAATAAAGTTGCGAATAACAGCGGGTGGTTATCTAACGATAGATCTATCCCCTCTGAGAATGAAATTCACCAGGCTCTCGTAGCTTTTGATTTAAAAAAATCTTCAAAACCGCATGATTTAGATTTTTTTAAACCTTTAATTAAAGACTGGTTAGCAAAGAACCATAGTTTTGTGGTCATTCATAAGCTTATTCAAGAGTACATCACGTGCAGT
>NZ_JRXI01000095.1:0-5734 GCF_000813645.1 Neochlamydia sp. TUME1
GGCTATGAGGTGCTTTTCTATAGAACATACCAGCTTTTTTATTGGATATCTATGGGCCATGGAGATGGCAGCTATAGGAAAAGACTACAGCAGGTCATTAAAGTACCTTTATTAATTTTAGATGATTTTGGGTTACAATCTCTTAGTGAAGCCAGCCAAATGGATCTTTATGAAGTAATTTGTGAAAGATATGAGAAGGCTGCAACGATTATTACCAGCAATAGAGAATTTGGAGAGTGGCAGGAAATATTTGCCAATCCATTAATAGGTAGTGCAGCACTAGATCGTTTGATTCACAGAGCCACAAAGCTTGTGATTGAAGGAAAAAGTTATCGTATGGAACAATTCCATAAAAGATCAAAACAAAATAAAGAAACCGAGAAGTAAAGAAAAAATTCAAGCTAGGGTGGGTCACTAAAGGTGACGAGGGGGTGGGTCACTAAAACTGCCGACCCTGGGTCACCAACCATGACGGATGACACCCCTAGAGGAAATTAAACATAAACCTAGTGAAGAAGCTGTAGGACATTTTTTACGAGGTAAAGAACTTGCTGAAAAAGGAGAACATGCAATCGCCATAGAAGCCTTACTGCAAGCTTTGCAATTAAGTCCTACTTACGAAAAAGCCAAAGCCTATCTTGAATTTTGCCTTAGGAAATTCTCAGAATCCCGTTTCCCTTCGCAGTCTCTTCCTTCTTTCTTTTTGCCTTTAGAAAAAGGCAAAGAAAAAAGCCTTTCTTCTACAGATTCTCCTAAAGAACGCTATACTGAACTCTTATTCGATGTGTTAGAAGAGTCTTCCATTCAAGAAAACTTGATTCTAAAGAAAATATTAGAGAATCAAGTGGAAGAGTTGATGAACCAGGAGAATGAAGAACTGACAGAGAAAGAAAAGGTAAGCTATAAATGGACGGAAAAATTATTAGCAGAAAACAAAGAGGTTAGGCAATTTGTTGTTGAAAAGCTGAAGCAAATCTATCAAAACCCTTACCCCCCTCCCACAGTCGCTCCTCATCCTTCTATTTTCACCGCTTCTTCATCTAGCGCCTCGGTTAAAGAGATTCAATCTCTCTCTCTTTCATCTGTAACGCCTATTTCTATGGGCTCGCTTTACACCGCAATTGTGCAGGTTCACTTTTCTGATAAAAATGAAGGTGTTATAGGACAAGCCTGTATAGTGGATAAAATTTATGAAATTGAATCTAATCTTTCTGTTGAGGAGAAAGTGTCCTACATCTTTCAAAAACTCTTTACTTTAGCGACTTCTCTTTCTCCTTTAGAATTTGAAGAAAACCCTAAAGAAAGCAAGGCCTTCACTCTTTCAAATTATTCTTCCTATCTGCTGAATATTAACCGTCTCTTAATCTGGCAAAAGCTACCAGGAGGAACAGAGTACTTAAACCAACCGCATATTAAGGCTTTATCTTTAAAGAAAAAAGGAGAGCTACTAACCCACTGGATAGAGGCCCAAGGTGAAAATATTACTAGCTTAAATTTAAGTAATTCAGGTTTAACATTTTTGCCCTTAGAAATTGGGCAGCTTTCTCAACTGCAAAAACTCTACTTAGATAACAACCAACTAACCGCTCTTCCTGACGAAATAGGACAGCTTTCTCGGCTGGAAGTCCTTGTATTAAGCGATAATCAACTAACCGCTGTAACTGTTGAGCTTTGCCAGCTTCTTAGGCTAACTTGGCTTAACTTAAGAGATAATCAGCTAACCGCTCTTCCTGACGAGATAGGGCAGCTTTCTCGGTTGGAAGTGCTAGAATTAAGCGATAATCAACTAGCCGCTCTTCCTGCAGCTATTGGACAACTTTCTCAGCTGCAATGGCTTTACTTAAACGACAACCTGCTAACCAATCTTCCTGACGTCATCGGGCAACTTTCTCAATTGGAAAAGATTCACTTAAGCCATAATCAACTAATGGCTATTCCTACAGCTATAGGACAGCTTTCTCAGCTGAAAGTGCTTAACGTAGACTCCAATCAGCTAACGGCTATTCCTGCAGCCCTTGGGCAACTTGCCCAGCTGCAAATGCTTGGCTTAAGCGATAACCAGCTAACGGCTATTCCCTCAGAAGTTGGGCAGCTGGCTCGTCTGCAAATGCTCTGGTTAGGGGATAACCAGCTAGCTTTTCTTCTCTCAGCTATTGGGCAGCTTTCTTGGCTGCAATACCTTTACCTAGAGTACAACCAGCTAGCCGCTCTTCCTGCAGAAATAGGGCAACTTGCCGGGTTGCAAGTACTTGACTTAAGCCACAATCAGCTAACTACTCTGCCTCCCGAGATAGAGCAGCTTCCGGTACTGCAAATGCTTGACTTAAGGCACAACCAATTAACCGCTCTTCCTGCAGCCCTTGGGCAAATTTATCAATTGCAGCAGCTTTCCTTTAGCAGCGACCAAGTAATAACCCCACCTCCTCAAGTTCCTGAACTTAGAACACTTAAATTAGAGGGTAACGCGGCTCTTAAGAATATTTTGATGTGATAAAAGGAGGCTATCAACAAGACATGAAATGGTGAGATTAGAATTGAGAAAGGCATAAGGAAAGCTGTTAAAGAACTTACAAAATGCAAACAACTCTTTTATCTTTTTCTCTTTTTTATCTCTTAGATAAAGTTTGCTTAAAAAAGAGATAAAAGAGTAAGTTTCTGCCAAAAAGGTAAAGTTAATCCTTAGAAAGGCAAGTTATTTCTGCACGTAAGGCAATCGCTTACCATAAAACTTTAAGGAGCTTATATGATGCCGCCAAATTCTAATTCTACCAACCAGATAACTTTCCGCACTACAGTCTCAGAGAATATAGAAGATGCTGTCTCAGGAGAGTTGATGACTCGGGCGGTGACTTTGTTTCCGTGTGGTCATACCTTTAACGAAGATACCGTCATCCAATGCTTAGCACGCAATAAGCTCTGTCCTCTAGATAGAACACCTATTGAAAGACATGCTCCAAATTACACTGTAAGGCATCTGGCCGAAACGGCTGAGTCCCATCCACTAGAAGAATTTAAGCATGAGCCTAGCGAAGAAGCTGTAGGACATTTTTTACGTGGTAAAAAACTTGTTGAAAAAGGATAGCATGCAGCTGCCATAGAAGCTTTACTGCAAGCTTTGCAATTAAGCCCTGCTTACGAAAAGGCCAAAGCCTATCTTGAATTTTGCCTTAAACTCTCCTCAGAAGTTTCTTCATCATCACAGCCAGTTACTCCTCATTTTTCGAGCAAAGGTAAAGACAAAGAAAAAAGCCTTCCTTCTACAGATTCTCCTAAAGAACGCTATACTGAACTCTTATTCGATTTGTTAGAAGAGCCTTCCATACAAGAAAACTTGATTTTGAAGAAAATATTAGAGAATCAAGTGGAAGAGTTGATGAACCATGAGAATGAAGAACTGACCGAGAAAGAAAAGGTAAGCTATAAATGGACGAAAAAATTATTAGGAGAAAACAAAAAGGTTAGACAATTTGTGATTGAAAAGCTGAAGCAAATCTATCAGGGCTCCCCCTCTCTTCCCACAGTGGCTCCTCAAAATCCTATTTCTACCTCTTCTTTGTTTAGCTCTACTTCTCAACCTGCTACTACTGACAGTTCTTTGTTTAGCACTACTAAAGGGATTCAGCCTCTTTCTCCTCCATCTACTACTCCTATTTCCATGGCCTCGCTTTATAAAGCAATCCTCCAGGTTCATTTTCCTAATGGAAATAGGGATTTAATAAAACAAGCTGGTATTTTGGATAAGATTTACAAAATCAAACCTGATATTCCTATTGAAGAAAAAGTACCTTATATTTTTCAAAAGCTTTTTACCTTAGCTGCTTCTCTTTCTCATATAGAATTCGAAGGAAATACTAAGGAAAGTAAGGCTATTACCCTTTTTAATTATTCCTCCTATCTGCTCAATATTAACCGCCTCTTAATCTGGCAGAAGCTACCTGGAGGAACAAAGTACTTAAATCAAGTGCATATTAAAGCTTTACCTTTAAAGAAAAAAGGAGAGCTGTTAACACAGTGGATAGAAGAGCATGACAAGAATATCACCTATCTGGACTTAGAGGCGTTAGGCTTAACCTTTTTGCCGCCAGAAATTGCCCAGCTTTCTCATCTGCAAACGCTCCGGTTAGACTATAACCAGCTAACCTCTATCCCTGCAGCCATTGCCCAGCTTTCACATCTGCATACGCTTCGGTTAGACTACAACCAGCTAACCGCTATTCCTGCGGAAATCCGGCAGCTCTCTCAGCTGCAAAATCTCTACTTAAGCAACAACCAGCTAAGCGCTATTCCTGCGGAAATCCGGCAGCTTCCTCAGCTGCAATATCTTCTCTTAAACAACAACCAGCTAACCGCTCTTCCTGCAGCCATCGGACAGCTTTCTCAGCTACAATATCTTGACTTAAGCAACAACCAGCTTACCGCTCTTCCTGTAGAAATAGGCCAACTTGCTAATCTACAATGGCTTTACTTAAGCAATAATAAGCTAACTTCTCTTCCTCCACTTTCTCAGCTTAGAACCCTTGAAATTGATGGTAATCCACTTTAGAGGTGTATTATGAAGAAGGTAAAAGTTTTTTGTTGAAAAAGGGCTTAGCAAATCTAAGATATTTTTAGGCTAAAATATATGCTGTTCATTAGAGAAGGTTTCTGCACTTAGCACCTTCATTAGTGCGAGTTATCGGATAAGATAACAACTTAATCTTATATTGGTAATAAAAATGAATGTATGGCAATTCATTTTGTTAAATGACGAAGTGAGGTATAAAATTGAAGGCAATAAACCAAATTATAAAACAAAAAAAGGATAGCCAGCACACCTTCTAAGGCCATTTTTCAGTCGAGAAGAAACTAGATAAGTAGCTTTGCAATACACATAGGGATTAATGAGCAAAGCAGAACGTAAAAATAGCTAGCAACTAGCAGAAGAGGCCAGTTTGCAAACATCCTATGCTTTCCAATATTTACTATACCTAAGCTCTTTAGAGAAGCAAATGCAGTAAAGGATAGTTTGCAATTGGAAGTGGTGAAAAATAAAAATTGCTTAAAAAAAAGAAAAAAGAGTAGGTTTCTAGCAAAAATGTAAGGTAAGCTCTTAAAAAAAGCAGGCTATATCTCTACGCTTAAGACCATTGCTTATCACAAAACTATAAGGAGCCTATATATGATGCCGCCAAGTTCTACTCCTAGCATCCAGACAAATTTCCGCACTACAATCTCAGAGAATATAGAAGATGCTGTCTCGGGAGAGTTGATGACTCGGGCGGTGACTTTGTTCCCTTGTGGTCATACCTTTAACGAAGATACTGTGATCAAGTGCTTAGCACGCAATAAACTTTGTCCTCTAGATAGAACGCCTATTGAAAGACATGCTCCAAATTACACTGTAAGACATCTGGCCGAAACAGCTGAATCCCATCCACTAGAAGAACTTAAGCATGAGCCTAGCGAAGAAGCTGTAGAACATTTCTTATGGGGTAAACGGCTTGCTGAAAAAGGGGAGCATGCAACTGCTATTGAAGCTCTGCTGCAAGCTCTGCAATTAACTCCTACCTATGAAAAAGCTCAAGCCTATCTTGAATTTTGCCTTAAACGCTCCTCAGAAGCTTCTTCATCATCACAGCAAGTTGCTCCTCTTTTTTCGAGCAAAGGTAAAGACAAAGAAAAAAGCTTTCCTTCTACAGATTCTCCTAAAGAACGCTATACTGAACTCTTATTCGATCTGTTAGAAGAGTCTTCC
>NZ_JRXI01000096.1:0-21049 GCF_000813645.1 Neochlamydia sp. TUME1
AGCCCTACTTCTCAACCTGCTACTACTGACACTTCTTTGTTTAGCACTACTAAAGGGATTCAGCCTCTTTCTCCTTCATCTACTACTCCTATTTCCATGACCTCGCTTTACAACGCAATCCTCCAGGTTCATTTTCCAAATGGGAATAGGGATTTAATAACACAAGCTCGTATTTTGAATAAAATTTACAAAATCAAACCTAATCTTCCTATTGAAGAAAAAGTACCTTATATTTTTCAAAAGCTTTTTACCTTAGCTGCTTCTCTTTCTCCTACAGAATTTGAAGAAAATACTAAAGAAAGCAAGGATTTTATCCTTTCAAATTATTCTTCCTATCTATTAGATATTAACCGCCTCTTACTTTGGCAAAAGTTACCAGGAGGAACAAAGTACTTAAATCAAGCACAGATTAAAATTTTACCATTAAAAGAAAAGGGAAAGCTGTTAGCGCCTTGGACAAAAGCAAGTAGTAAAAATATTACTAAGCTGAATTTAAATAGGTCAAGTTTAAACTTTTTGCCAGCAGAAATAGGACAACTTTCTAAGCTGCAAAGGCTTGACTTAAGAGGCAACCAGCTAACAGTTATTCCTACAGAGATTGGGCAGCTTTCTCAGCTGCAAGAGCTTGACTTAAGTGGTAACGAGTTAAACGCTATTCCCACAACGATTGGACAGCTTTCTCAGCTGCAAAGGCTTTGGTTAAGCAAAAATCATCTAATCGGTCTCCCTAAAGAAATCGGGCAACTTTCTCAACTTAAATGGCTTCACTTAAATAAAAACAATCTAACATCTTTTCCAGCAGCAATTGGAAGACTTGCTAATCTGATAAAACTTAAATTAAGCGACAACCAGCTAACGGTCATTCCTACTGAGATTGGGCAGCTCTCTCAGCTACAAGAGCTTTGGCTAAACAAAAACCAGCTAACCGCTATTCCTGCAGAAATTGGGCAGCTTTCTCTGCTGATAAGGCTTTGGTTAAACAAAAACCAGCTAATCGTTCTTCCTGAAGAAATCGGGCAGCTTTCTCTGCTGATAAGGCTTAGCTTAAGAGACAATCGGCTAAATTCTCTGCCTGCAACTATAGGGCAGCTTTCTCAACTGCAATGGCTCGACTTAACAAACAACCAGCTAATCGTTATACCTGCTGCTATCGAGCACCTTCCTAAGCAAACGAGGCTGCTCTTAAAAGGAAATTTTCTTCCTGATAAGTCGTAAATCATATAAGGTGCCTTTTATAGAAAGAGAGCCACCAAATTTGATACCTCTCTACGTTAAAAAAAGTTGGCTACTAAGAATTTTTTTGTTTTCCGTTATTAATTAAATCCGAATCTTTAAGAAAAGAAACATAATCTTACGTATCAATTAGTACTTTGATGAATAAGTTGATAGCCTTTTAGAATCATATAAAAAATGCTAGCTAACGACTTCAATATCCCTGAATAGCTGAGATAGGATTTAGAAATTTTAGTGCCCAATAACTCTCTTGACAGTAAACTTAATATGTAATATTTTAGTATGAAAAAATTTACATATCGGGAGATATGAGTACAAATCATTCACTGATACCTAAAGACTTACCTGCTAATAAATATCAAAAATATCTCCATGCGATTAGTAGTTTAGCCATCATTGCTGGTTGGATATTCTCTATTATTTCTTGGCTACAAATTTGTACCCAGGAATGTGCGGCGACACATGATTACCGTTTATTTGGTTTCCAGCTGGAGTATATTGGGATGATTTTTTTTCCTGTTCTATCTTTGTTACATTGGGGAGCCTATTATAAAAAAAATTTATCTTTCATGGCGGCAATTATACTCGCAGGAGCATTAGGAGCCGAGATAGTTTTTATTTATGCTCAGAAAGTATGGATTGGCCAATGGTGCCCATTATGCCTCTGTATTGCAGCTTCGATAGTAATTACTTCTTTAGCTTATCTTTTAAGCTACTTTAACCACTATAGACGATCTCTATCTGAATCAAAAAGGATTAAAATGGCGTTAAATATACCCAAAGTGCTTGCAATTGTCGTGGCTCTGATTACCGGCTTTTTTATAGCATCACTTGGATTAGCAAAAGTAGATGAATTGCAAGCGGCAGAAAATTCTATCAAAAATAGCATCGTCTTTGGGAATCTAAACAGCAAAATTGATGCCTATTTTTTTAGTGATTGGCATTGCCCTGCTTGTCGCCAGCTAGAGCCAAAATTAAAAGAGCTAGTTCCTACGCTTATGAAAAATACTCGCTTAACCTATGTAGATTTTGCTATTCATCCCTCTAGCTTAAATTTCACTCCTTACAACTTATCTTTTATGGTTCACGATAAGAATAAGTACTTAGAACTACGCGATTCTTTAACTCAGCTTTCCAGTGATACTGAAACCCCTACGGATGAGCAAATTGAGAAAATTGCTAAAGAGCAGGATGCCCACTATACCCAACTTAATTATTCTGAGGTTGCTCTTGGCTTAGAATATTTTAAGACCCTGGCTACAGAATTCGATATCGACAGCACGCCTACATTAGTTTTAGTCAATGAAAAAACTAAAAAGGTAAAAAATTATATGGCGTCACGGAGATAACAAAAGAAAATGTTTCTCAAGCTATTAAAATCTTGAAAGAGTAATTAACCCTTTCTTAAGCAAGGTAAAATACCTTTTATTATCCAGGCTCTTTCCTACTAGATAGCTAGAAGGTTTTAAAGAGCTTTTAACTTTTTTTATTCTACTTTTTAAATCCCTTATTTCATTATATGATTTCTGCGACTAACCTTTCTATGCGTTTCGGAGGTAAAATCCTCTTTAAAAATGCATCTTTTCAGCTTAACCCCGGTAACCATTATGGCCTCATTGGAGCAAATGGAGCAGGAAAATCGACACTCTTAAAAATTCTTGCTAGAGATCTTACCGCTGAAGAAGGAGAATTTTGTATTCCTTCTCAACTAGCTTTAGGCACACTAAAGCAGAATCATTTTTTGTATGAGCAGGTGCCTATCTTAGATACTGTACTGATGGGAAATGCAAAATTATGGAAAGCATTAGAAGAAAAAAATATCCTTTTAGACAAACCGGAATTTGATGAAGAAGAGTGTCATCTATTAGCTGATCTTGAGAAAATTATTGAAGAACAAGATGGCTATTCAGCAGAAAGTGTTGCAGGCAAAATTCTTGAAGGTCTAGGGCTACCAGACCGTATTCATCATCAAAATTTATCTACTTTATCAGGAGGTTATAAGCTACGAGTTTTGCTGGCGCAGGTTTTGTTTAGTAAGCCCGACATCCTCCTACTCGATGAGCCGACAAACCACTTAGACCTTTATTCTATCAAATGGTTAGAAGGATATTTAAGAGATTTTCCGGGCACACTGCTTGTCAGTTCGCACGATCGAGATTTTTTAAACGTGATTTGTGACTATATGTTAGACTTAGATCATCAAAAAATAACCCCTTATAAAGGTAATTACGAAGATTTTTTGGAAGCTAAAGCAGCAGCTGTAGAGCAAAAAGAACTAGCGTTTGCTAAGCAGGAAAAGCGTCGAGAGGACCTGCAAAATTTCATTGATCGTTTTAAGGCTAAAGCTAGTAAGGCTCGCCAAGCGCAGTCTAAAATGAGATTAGTAGATAAAATTGAAGATGAAATGGCTGAATTGGACTTTACTCCTACTTCTCGTTTATATCCTCGGCTTAAATTTGAACCCCATCGCTCGTCTGGAGCCATTGTTCTTAAAGCCAAGGATATTAGCAAATCTTATGGAACCAAGCAAGTGCTCCATCAGGTCTCTTTTGAAGTAGAACGGGGTGAACGCATAGCTTTAGTAGGCGCTAATGGGATTGGCAAGTCAACTTTATTGGAAATTCTAACAGGGCAATTAAAGTGCGAGCAAGGCTCTTGGGAATGGGGCCATGCTGCGCAAGTCGCCTATTTTCCCCAAGATCATCATCGTGAAGTCAACGGAAATATTTCTCTCTTAGAGTGGTTAAGTGAACAAGACCCTCAAACACCTGAGCAAAAGCTAAGAGAAATTTTAGGACGTGTTTTATTTACTGGCGATGATGTAAAAAAGTCTGTTCAGCTATTAAGTGGCGGCGAAACAGCTCGCCTTATTTTAGCTAAGATGATGCTTCTTAAAGGTAATATCTTAATTTTTGATGAGCCTACTAACCACTTAGATATGGAAGCTATTGAAGCTCTTTTAGAAGCTTTAAATCATTACACGGGAACTATTCTTTTTGTTAGTCACAATCGCCATTTTGTCACACACCTTGCTAAAAAAGTCATAGAGATAAGTGATACGGGCGTGCAAACTTACGATTGTAGTTACGCAGAATACATTGAAAAAAGAGAAATGGATTTACTCAGTAAAAATTTAAAGCCGGTAAAGATAAAAGCTGATGAAAAGCTAACTGAAAAATCAAGCTATCAGGAGCAAAAAAACCTGCGTAGCCAAAAATCACAACAGGAAAAAATAGCAGCTCAAGCAGAAAAAAAATGCCAACAATTTGAGGAGCAAATCAAAGATCTGGATGAAAAAATGGCAGCGGCAGATTTTTATCTTCATACACCTAAAGAAGAAATTCAAAGATTCATGGTCAAAAAAGAAAAGCTAGAAAAACAATTCGAAGAAGCTTTGAAAGCATGGGAAGAAGCAGCCTCTTCTGTATGAAAATAATGCGCATGGTAAATCTGTCTGCTAATAAGGTTATCATGCTGCTTAGCCATTGCTCCCCTCTTGCTTTTAAAAATTGAAAAATAAGGGAGGGGTAAGCATTTTTTTCAATCAATATACTTTCGAATTGCTTATGTAGGCAAAGATTGCTTCTAAACATTGCAGTTTTAATTATTTATCTTCCTAACGTAGATATTTCCCCTTAAGCTAGAACATTACTAATTTACTGAGGCATTCTTTTAAGCAACCCTACCCTTTATTTTCTCAACATTTTAGGACCCCCCCTATAAATCTGTGTTAGAAGTCAGGGTATATAAGGATTGACATAAGGGTTCTTTAGATTAACTAATGAAGCTCCCCCACTCCCCCTTTTTTTAACCATGCTAGAGAAGACTTTTGTTAAAATAAAGATAGCTAATCTATCCCTTCAGACTTGCACTTCAATTTTTTCTCATTTCTTAATTTATTCGTAAGAAACTAGCTCCTTGGGCTTCTAAGCCTCAACTGACCAGGCGTGGGGATTTTTTAACCGCGGAATAAGCTGATGCATTTCTGGACCAATGATCTCAAGTAAATGTTTATCTAAATAAGTCTTTAACTCGGGATGATGCTTAGCAAGCCATAAACGAAACTTAAAAGTTTTACTAAAAAGTTCTTGTTTATATACAGTGGGATCAGAAATATTAAGATTGACTACAAACTGTCCGACATCTATGTGAAAAGGGAGAGTACCAATCGCTCCCGTATTTTGCATTAAAGCATGATCATTATCGGCATATCCCCGCTGATATTCTGACAATATCATTTTAAGAAGGTTGTCTATAAGCTTTTTTGCTTCACCCACTTGATTATTAGTAACAAAATTATTAATAGTCGAGCACAGCATAGTGGCTCGCTTTTGAAGCAAAAATTCCATTTCATCCATGTTAAGCTGATGAGCAAAACCTAATTTATCGTAAATAGTAAGGGACTTCTTTAAGTCGTGGCTTTTATTAAGATGCACATACACTAAACCTGTCTCTGGCTTTAGATATTCATAGGCTATCTTCCAGCTTGTAAATAGCATATTAAGCTTATTATGTTTTTTTCTATTTTTGCTAGTCTATAGCGATTGACGAAGGGAATAGAAGCAAAATAATCTAGCCAGGCTTGAGGTCGAAAACGCTGATATTTGATAAATTTTAAAACATATAAGCCATCTTCACTTGCAAACACATAGGATTGGCATCCTTTTCCCAGATATCTAAATTTTTGAGAGAGAATTTGATGTAAATCTTCCTTTTCTGAAGAGGACAAGGTAGGCATGGCCCATTTTTCATTATAAGACAAGCTAGAACTTATATTATCTATGGTAAAGCCTCCCGTCAAAGCATAATAAAGACGGCCTGCACTATAAGCGCATATAATAAATAGACTAAAAAGGATAAAAAATTTTAAATACTTTTTCATAATAAGCTTTAGATTTGTGGTAAAATTTGCAAGCTGGGAGTTTTAAAGTAAAAAGATTATATTTTTGTTCTCATTCATACGCAAGCTATTTATCAGCAAAAGTAAGGGAGATTTTTAGTAGCATCTATTTAGAGTCTTTTTGCTCATTTGAAGCAGCTAAGCGATAAGAAATGCATTTCGTTTTAAATATGTGCTTTTAAGCATAAGATATGCTGAAAATAAGCTTGTATTATCCTACAGCATGCAGTTAAAGCTTACGGGCAGACATCCCTTTACAAGATCACTATAATTCTCTATTCTATCGTTCTTTAACTGTGAGGTATATATGCTAAAAATTGATCTTAGAGGAAAAAAAGCTTTTATCGCCGGCATAGGCGATGATCAAGGGTATGGATGGGCTATTGCTAAATCCCTTGCGGAAGCAGGTGCCGAAATATTAATAGGGACATGGACGCCTATGATGAGAATGTTTTGCAATAATTTAGCTAGCGGTAAATTTGATGAATCACGTGTTTTGTCTGACGGCTCCCTTATGCAAATAGCCAAAATATATTCACTTGATGCCTCTTTTGACTCCATGGATGATGTGCCTGAAGAAATTAAAGAAAATAAAAGATATAAAGAAGCTACTGAATATACTATTTCTGACGTAGCTGAATCTATCAGAAAAGATTACGGTAAAATAGATATTTTCGTGCACTCTTTAGCTAACGGGCCTGAAGTTCAAAAAAGCTTGCTAGACACCTCCAGGAAGGGATATTTGGCTGCAATTAGTGCTTCCTCCTATTCTTTCGTAAGTTTACTTGCTCATTTAGGTCCCCTGATTAATGCAGGTGGAGCTACTCTTTCTCTTACTTACATTGCTTCTGAAAAGGCTATCCCAGGATATGGAGGTGGAATGAGCTCGGCCAAAGCAGCTTTAGAAAGCGATACACGCACCTTAGCGTGGGAAGCGGGACGTAAGTGGAACATTCGTGTAAACACAATATCGGCAGGCCCTCTTCGCAGCCGCGCTGCCAAAGCGATTGGATTTATAGAGCGTATGATTGATTATAGCGAGGCTAACGCTCCTCTAGCCAAAAGTTTACAAGCGACAGAAGTGGGAAATGTGGGAGCTTTCTTACTCTCTCCCCTAGCCTCTGCAATCACAGGCTCGCTTATCTATGTGGACAATGGTTTACACTCAATGGGAGTAGCTGTCGACAGCCCTACTCTCTCGAGTGTGTAAGCAACAACATAAAAAATTTTAAAATCTAGGTTGAATGGCTTCATGGATGCTTTCAACCTTGATTATATCTGGAATAAAATATAATATAATAAAAATTTTAATTGATAAAAAGCATTTGCTAATAAGCTTTCTTTATTACCGGCTTGGATATCTTTATAAAAACTTACAAAATTTTTTATACCCTTTTTGAGCCGCCTCTTAAGCACTCCTATACTTAATCAAACCTCTCTTTAAGAAGAGAGAGCGGCTAGGAAGGTGATTCCCCTTTTTAAGCTTTACAGAAGTAGTTTCTTTAAAAGAGATTACAAAGCTTTTAAGCGCAGGTAACGTTTTGGAAATAGGAAGAAATCTTCTTTTTTCCATCGACGTGGCGAAGGATACTTCTTTTTATACCAGGTAAGGGCTTCTTCGGCACGCCCTTCAGCTACAGCTTGCATTAAGCTTCTTTCTAATACATCAGGCGAGAAAAAGGTGATTTGAGAATAGAGAGGATCTTTCCACAAGCAAATTGTATGGTTTCCTATATGAAAAAATGGGTCTATTTTTAAGGATATTTTACTCTCTAGGATGAGGCCTGCCAAGGCAGCTACTTGAGTAGCAAATGAGCAGCACTGATTGCCTATAATGGCGTAGTTGGAGAAGGAATAATTTTTTATGAATTTTAAGATTAAGTGAAATTGCGAGGCTGTTAAATTTATTTTAGCTGCAAAGGTGGGATAATGGCGGCCAGGACCGTGTTGAAAAAAGCCATCATGCTGCGTCTGCCATAAATAAGCAATAGGGTTTTTCTCGCCCTGTTCAGCTTGAAGAAATACTCCTTCCATATAGCGGGGCTGCATATATCCTAATTCTCCCGAATGGCCTCCTTCTAGAAATACATAGCTGCTCTTTTCTTGGCTATCCTCCTCTAGTACTCCCTGCAGGTAAATCCAGGCATGCCCAACATCTCCATTTTTTGTACCGTCGCTAGGATGTTTAGCTAAAGTTTTAAAAAATGACCGCGGGCATGAATAGTCTAGATGCCGTGCCTCGACTAGAATAACTAAAAAGTAAGGGCTTTTTTCTTCACATACTTTTCTTGGGCAAGCTTGCTCTAAATGATGATAAAAAAGCCGGTAATTCTCACTTTGAGGCTTGTATGTACAAGCGCAAAGAAAGACCAGCAGCAATAATTTTAGTCTACACATCGCATAATTTGTAATCGGACTTTAAGTTTACAGGTGGCCTGGCGCCTTAATGTTCTAATAAATACATTCCAATCATAAGATTGGAAACGATTAATCCCTTTAAGCTGATTTTGACTAGAGCGGTTTCCACGCATTAGATGGCCCATAAATTTGCCCTCTCCAGCTTCTTTAACAATCCTTAAAGACAACGCAATGTGTGAAGTATTTAAAATAAAGGTTTCCCCTAATTCAAAGGTAGAAGCTAATTGGCCTTCTAAACTTATTTCAGCTGTAGGATCAACATCAAAAAAGAAAGAAAGCTCTCGGCATTTTTCGCGCTCTTCTAGTTCAGGTACAGCCGATAAAGCAAAATCTAGTTCAATTTCTTGATCTTTAATATTAAATTCTAGATTTTCCCAATTGCTTTTCTGGCATACAAAAGAATGAACCTTATGCTCGTTCCCCCAAATGATGCTCAATGGATGAAAAGTATTTTCCTCGAACCCTTTAAAAAGAGCTTTTTTATCAATCAAGCTGTAGGCAAAGGTCTTCTCTTGATGGGTAAGCCAGCGGTTTTCTTGCCAGGAGCCTGCAAAAGTGAAAGGTAGACTTTTAACAGGCAAAAATTCTCCCGTAGGACGTATCTGTACGGCCTGTAGATGGTAAGCGGCTTCTTTTAAAGCTCGGCTAGAGAATTCTTTACCAAAATAACCTAGATATAGATCATATAAAGTCGGCTGAGGCTCATCCCTAGCTTGATAAAGCTTAAGCCATGGTCCAATATATGATTTTGTAGGCGCATGCCAAGTAGCTGCTAAATGCTGCCAAAAAGCGAGCCATTCTGAGTGCTGAATATGCGTATAGGCTAGCTGTAAAGCAATGCAAACATCGGCAATAAAAGAAGGAATAAACCAGGCTGCCTGCATTTTCATCGAAAGAAGCTGCTGCAAAAGCTGTTCTCCATAGGTTTCAAATGCTTTGTTTTTTAACTCAATACCTAACATTTTCGCAGCAGCAGCAATTTTTAGCCCGATTGAATAGGTGGAAGCTTGTTCGGTATAAGCTTTTAATAGAAAAGATAACAGATGACTTATCGTGGATTCTAAACGGTGTCGAAGATCAACTCCTAAAACAGCATGAAACTCTTTCAATATATAATAAAATGCAGGTAAAAGTTGAGCCCCAAAAAATTTATCTTTACAATGAGGGTACTCATGCATGTACACTGGAAAATTACCATCTAGTGGATGCTGAAAGTAAAGTAAGCGTTCTAAGCTATCTTTTGCTTCAGCTATTTGCTCGCCTGTTTTGCTTCTTAGTAACGCCAGGATAAACCAAACATTCTCGGCAACAGGAATAGTTTGCGAAAGATCATCTTCTGGCTCAGGATAAAAGTAATGAATAAAGCCAGTTTGCTTGCTCTGCCTTTTGCGTCCGGCTGCTAAAGCCATCTCATTAAGCTGACGTTCCAAGGTGTTGTGGATGGGTAAATCATCTTGCATGGTTATAGCCTTGTTCCTCCTGCAATTTCAATGTTTTGTCCGGTTATATATGAGGCTTGGTCAGACAGTAGGTATCCTATTAATTGTGCCACCTCATCTCTACGGCCTACCCGCTGCATAGGAATTTTTGTTATAGGATGAGGTAAATCCATAGATTCTTCTAAATATCCTGGAGAGATCATATTTACTCGCACTTGATCAGCTGCAAGCTCAAGAGCTAGCGATTTAGTTAGCATCAAAAGACCTGACTTGGAGACTGTATAAGCGGTTGCATAAGTATCTGCACGGTTTGCATTCAAGCCAGCAACGCCAATATTGACAATTGATCCCTTCCATTTTTTGATGCTAGGTAAAAGATTCTTTATCAGACAATAAGGAGCATGTAGATTAGTTTGAAATAGATCATGCCATTGACATATGCTTGTCTTTAAGCTAGACCCGAGTAGGTAATTTCCCACGTTATTAATTAAATTTTTAGTCTCAGCAAAATGCTTTTGATATTCCTTAATAAAGCGTTGGGTAGACTCAAAGGTAGAAAAGTCGCCTTGGACTGCCTGGACAGGCACCTGATAATAAGAGCATTTCTCTATAACAAGCTGAGCCTCCTCCTTGCTTGTATTATAATGGACGGCTACCGCATGCCCTTGCTTAGCTAACTCTAAACAAATCGCTGCGCCTAAATTTTTAGCTCCCCCTGTTACTAATGTCCACTTCATGTTGAAAGCCTATTTCCATATTCTAACTCGACAAATGTACAAGATGCTAAAGAAATAGCCTTTTCCTTTCTTATCATCACTTTTACCCAATGAAGAGAAAATTTATCTGCTAGCTTAAGAACAAGCTCGTGAGCTAAAGTTTCTAGCATTTGATAGGCACCTTCTTGGGCAACTTGACTGCAAAACTCTGCTAAGCTTGCATAGCAAACAGCCTTTGATAAGTCATCTGAAAGGGTGATAAGCGCAAAATCTATTTCATAGCATACATCTATTGATAATTCTTGAGGATGCTTACGTTCGTATGGGTAGACACCGATAATACAAGAGAGACGATAATTTTTAAATCCGACGATTCCTAACATATTAAAAGTTTTGGTAAGGGTGTTGTATATACCATTCAATCAAGCTATATAGCTCTTGATTTAAGCTTAATCCTAAAGCTTTTTCGGGAGAGATCCAAATGTAGTGATCAGCTTCTGCATTAAGAATAACATGATTTTTAGAAGAATTTGGCGATAAACGTGCAACGTAGTCATTCATGACAAAATGATTGGGGTTAATAAATTCAGAAGAATATATAGAATCGTGGACCAAAGCAAAACGCAAATCTTCAATAAATAATCCTGTTTCTTCTAAAACTTCGCGAGTTACTGCTTTCTCTCTGGACTCTCCCAGCTCCACTTTTCCTCCTGGAATGGTAAAGTCCACCTTCCATTTAAAAGAGTGCACGAGCAAAATATCTCCATCATCGGCTACAATTAGGGCTCCAACAGTCACAAGAGGATATAGATTAGTACTTTTCGATACTTTCATTTACTGTGCGAGCGCTTCCTCTAAACCTTTTATGATTCCTAACGATGAAGCAGGTGGAGCAATAATATCTGCTTTGGCTTTAAGCTGCAAAGGAGCATCAGCCATAGCCACTTTAATGTGAGCTTGTTCAAACATACTTAAATCATTTAGATCATCGCCTGCCGCAATAACTACTCCTTCATATCCTAATTGATCAATTAGCTGGCGAAGAGCATAGCCCTTATTAGCTTGTGAGTGAGTGGCTTGAACGACATAATTACCCTCACCAAAAGGATCTTTAATAACAGGCGCATGCAATTCTAAGTTTTTTTCCATCCTTTCTGCGACATATTGAGCTGTCTCCTCCTCCCCAAAACATTTAATGGAAGGAAATTCTTTAAAAGGGATCTCCTTAAAATTTTTTACAGCAATCCACTCCTCATTAAAGCTTTGGCGTCGTTTTTCTAGATAGTATCGAAGGTTTGGAGAAAAATGGCTGGGACGGTAATAGCATAGGTTGTTTCCTTCTAGGCCCGTATAGATTACAAAATCAGTAGATGTACTTTCACAAATTTTTTCCATAGAAAGAAGAACGGAGCCATCCAAATAGTTTTTAATGATGACTCTACGATCTGGCATGGACAAAAGTATAGCTCCATTGTGAGCTGCATAATAATAGCTAAAGGGAAGCTCTTTCAATACCTGATGGCCAAACTCAAATGTCCGTCCTGTTACAAAGACAAACATAGCTCCTTGCTGATGTAGGGTTGTCAGATAATGAATCACTGTCGGCGGAATGTTTTGCATTTTTACTGCTAGAGTTCCATCGATATCAAGAGCTATCAAACTACAAAAATTTTTAATCATGCATTTACGATAACATACGGACTCAATAAAGCTTAACCAGATTTTTGCGTTTGGACTTTTCTTTTTAGTTAGCCTTTAGTCGTTATTAAAAATTTTCTTTTAAAAGGAAATTTTTTTGAGCATGTTTTTATAGGGTGTGTCTACTCTTGACACCCCTAACTTAATCGATAGACTTAACGCATCTGAGCTAAAGGGTAAACTTAAAAAGATTGATATAACAGATAGTAACCCTGCTCTTGAGAATATTTAGACTGAGCTTTGAAAAAAAATTCCGTCCTTTGCTGGTGAGAATGTTTTGTGTTAAGAAAGGCTTTATTTATCATTGCCTACTTAAAGGCTTGCAAAATTTAACTGACTCTCTCTACAGGATTTTAAATAAATCTACAGCCATATCCTCATTAGTATTTTTTAATATTTAAATGTATTTAGGTTAAATTAGTGAGGTTATGATGAGAAGATAGACGATTAAATTAAGAAAAATCCTACTCTTCCAGGAGCGTTTTGCGCTCCTGGAATAACTGGCTCATTAGAAATTTATTTTTTGCTTGTGGAATTATTTTTATTTTGCTGATGCGATTCTTGTTTCTGCGATGAAGAATTAGTTTTTGCGTTAGACTGTTGTGAGGAATTTTTTTGCTGATGTTGTTTTTTTGTATCCATAAGAGACCTCCTAAGAATTTATTTTTAAGGACATCTTCTTATTCGCATATTGCTTGTAAATCTGTCAATTTAAAATTAAAAATATATAAAAAGTGAGGCTCATAAGGTTAATTATTAGCAATTTAATTTCTAGGTGAAATTATCCAAAGAAAGTCATTTGCCTTTCATTAAATTTATTTTTTTTTGCTGGCATCTGCCTTTTAGGCTTGGAGGGTTCAAAAACGCTTTTTTGATTAGCATTTTCTTCTAAATGCGCTAAAATCTCTTTAGCTCTTAAAATAACTTGTAAAGGAAGGCCTGCTAGACGGCCTACATGAATTCCATAACTTTTATCTGTGCTTCCCCGCACAATTTTGCGCAGGAAAACAATGACATCTTCTGCTTCATGAACGGCTACATGATAATTGACTGCGCCCGGCACGCGTTCTTCTAATTTTGTTAACTCCCAATAATGCGTTGCAAATAGAGTTTTAGCCTGGCTACCTTCGGTTGTTAATAAATACTCAGCTACTGACCAAGCGATTGAAATTCCATCATAGGTACTTGTCCCTCTTCCAATTTCGTCTAAAATGACCAAAGACCTGGCAGTAGCATTATTTAAAATATTTGCTGTTTCAGTCATTTCGACCATAAAAGTGGATTGGCCACGGGAAAGGTCATCGCTAGCTCCTATGCGTGTAAACACTTTATCGACGATACCGATATGAGCGCTTTTAGCAGGAACAAAAGAACCTATTTGCGCCATAATAGTTATCAAAGCTACCTGGCGAATATAGGTAGACTTGCCTGCCATATTAGGGCCTGTAATGAGCAGTAAAAGATTAGCCTCATTATCCATGAGAGTGTCATTAGGAACAAATTTTTCTCCAGTATTAATGGCTTCAATAACGGGATGCCGGCCGCTAATAATTTGTAAAATACTGCTATGATCTACGATAGGCCGCGTATAATCATAGAAAAGTGCTACTTCCGCTAATGAACGTAAGGCATCAATTTTGGCTATAGCTTGAGCAATGCTAAAAACTTGCTTTGTATACTTGGTTACTTCTTCGCGAAGGGCATTAAATAGGCCTGTTTCGATGGCTAAAATCCGCTCTTCAGCATTTAAAACTTTTTGCTCAAATTCCTTTAGCTCTGAAGTGATGTAACGTTCTCCATTAACCAGGGTTTGCCTACGCTGAAAAGTTGCAGGCATACGATCAGATTGACCTTTGCTCACCTCTATGTAATAACCGAACATGCGCGTAAAACCTACCTTTAAGGTTTTAATTCCTGTCTCCTCGCGTAAACGCGTTTGATAATTAGCTAACCAAGCTCTGCTATCTTGACGGATGGAACGCAATTCATCCAATTCATTATTATAGCCCTCACGAAAGACTTGCCCGTCACTGATTTTTAAGGGGGGCTCATCGACTAAAGCGCGAGCGATTAGATCTGTCATTGAGATCGGATTTTCTAACTTTTGTTCCTCTTGCTCCAATAAGGTTGAGTAAATAGTCAAAGGCTGCAAGGCTTGCTTAAGTTGGGGAAATTCTTCAAAAGAACATTTTAAAGCTACCAAATCTCGAGGCGAGGCATAGCCGGAGCTAATTTTCATCATCAACCGTTCTAAATCCCTGACCCTTCCTAGCAATTTTTTAACTAAATCAATAGCTGTTTTATTATTGAAAAAAGCCTCAATAGCATCTTGACGACGCTTAATTTCTTCTATAGATAGAAGTGGAAGCTTTATCCAGTTAAGCAACAAACGTGCACCCATGGGAGTACAGGTCTTATCTAGGATGTTCAATAGAGTACTTTTCCTAGAGCCATCATACAAGCTGGCTGTAATCTCTAAATTTCTTTGCGTGATGCGATCAAGAGACATAAATTGCGAGGTAGAATAGGTACGAACTTCTTGAATATGCTCGATCGATAGGCATAAATTGTCCTGAAGATAGTTCAAGATAGCCCCTGCTGCATTTATACCTGCTAGCATGCCTCTTAAGCCAAAACCATCCAAATTATGAACACCAAAATGGTTGATTAAAAAATTATAAGCGGTTTGATGTTCAAAACGCCAGTCTTCTTGGGCTGTTAAGAGAAAATCTTGTGCCTGTCGAAGATTTTTTAATAAGTCTTGATGCTTGGTTTGAAATTTGTGGGAAACCAAGCATTCTGAAGGACGTAAACGAAAAATTTCGTTGAGTAGTTCTTGTTCATTTTCAAACTCTACAACTCTAAATTCGCTAGTGGTTAAGTCAATAAATGAAAGTCCAAAAACCTCTCCTACTCGATGAATAGAAGCAAAAAAGTTGTTTGCTTTATCGGATAATAAGGTAGAGTTAATCACAGTACCAGGGGTAACAACTCTAACAATTTCCCTTTTTACTATCCCTTTAGTCGTTTTAGGATCCCCTATTTGTTCGGCAACAGCTACTCTAAATCCTTTAGATACTAATCTGTCTATGTAAGCTTCGCTAGTGTGATGAGGAATGCCTGCCATAGGAATCTCGCCTCTTTTAGTAAGCGTAAGATCTAATTCCTTAGCAATTAAAACAGCATCCGCATCAAACGCTTCATAAAAATCCCCTAAGCGAAAAAGCAAAACGGCTTCTCCTGCTGCTTGCTTGCAAGCTTGCCACTGGCTCATCATAGGTGAAACTTTAAATTCAGAACTTACATCAAAAGAGGGAGTATTCATAATTTATTTAATCTTTTAAATTCATCGAATGGGATTATTTTGACAAACTGAAATGAGTTATGCAAGGAAAAAGGAGTAAGAGGTGCTGTTTTAAATAGAGAAAGAGATATCCATAGGGTCCCCGATTACTCGCCCTAAAAAAATTTATTCTTCCAAAGTATTTAAAATATAAATTTTTATTCACCGAAGAAGCAAATCAGAGATTTAGGCTGAGGATAAAGCTTAAAAAAGTTTTAGCGAACTATACCTGCTTTAGATGAACATAAGATTTATTTTTCGGCTCATTAAATCCTCTGTTACAGAAGGCAAAGCCTTCAGGCAATGCATTGAGTAGAGGACAAAATAACATTTTTTTTTGCCCCTATCAATCCTTCCTAAGGTTTATAAATAAAGCTAAGCTTATAGGAAGCTTCATAAGATGGGTACTCCTTAGAGAAGATGTAGATTTATTATTTAAATAAAAAGCGTGGCTCTAAGGATGGATTAGCTTAAGGGAATACGAATATTTTTTTCAGCTATGAATAGCTTCGATAAATAATCTTAAGCAAGGTCTAAGCTAATTAGATTAATTAGTTTTTCCATAAAATCTCTTAAAAAAAGTTAGCTAAAAAAGTAAATTTCTTTGCTCTATGCCTCGTAAAAAGAAATAGATTAATTTAATGAGCTTTGTTATGCTTCGGTCTAAGAAAGCATCTATGTGTTTAAAGCCTAGTTTTTTTGAATAAAAAATCAGAAGATGAGGTTTAGACAAATTAGAGGAATTTTTTCTCGTTTTTCTCTTTAAATATTTGAGAAAATAATCCACACCATTAGCCGAAATTTAAAGCTTTAATTTAGCGTGAGTATTTGAAACAATGCAAGCAAGTACATCTTACCACTTTTCTCCGGTAGTCCCCATTTCCTTCTTGGAAAAAATTAATATTTACTACCAGGCTGAAGAAGCTTTTAAAAATTCTTTCAATCCAATAAATCGAGGACTTAATTTAGAGATCATAAAGAAATTGTTTGAAGAAATTGTGCAAGATCTATCCTACCCCCCTGAAGTCATCCTTCAATCTAAGTTAAATTTAATATTGATGGATATGCTAAGAAATGAACTGAGCGACCTTGCCCTGGTTGATGAAATTATTGACCAACTCTGTCCTGAACAAGCGATATTATTAATTTTTTGCTTAGCCGAATCTTTATATTCGGCTAAAAGTGAAGATGATAGCAGGGCAACTTCTCTCTTAAAATTATATTATAAGCTTCAAAGCTATCCTCAGTGTCCTCCTTATCTAGCTAGTGTAGCAGCCTTTCATGCAGGCAAAATTTGGGCAGTAGGTGATAATAACAAAATAGAGAAAAATTTATTGCGAGCTAATGAATGTTATGACAAAGCTATTAAGTATTTATCGACTGACCTAGAGGTTTATCAGGTTAACGATCGTACGCCTTTAGAGCTCTACTACAGCTCCCTGCCAACTTATGAAATAAATCATCTACTCTCTCGCATATATATCGACAAAGCTTATCTTTATTCTAAAGAGTCTAAAAATTGGTCCGCCTGCCTGTTAAATGCAGCAATTATTTATAATGAGATAATAGAAAATTCTCTCGATCGGACGAGCGTAGAAATGGCAAGATTGTCTTTAAAAAAAATGTATGAACAGCAGGTGGTAGCTCCCAGATTGCTTATCCATACTCAAACCGAACTAGCTAATTTAATTAAAATCATTAGAACTTATCAGGAAACTATAAGAAATTCTTCCTCTTTTTTAATGGATTCCCCGCAACCTTGGCTTGAGTCATTTGGTACCATCCCACAATTTTTAACCTTCCTGTTAGAGCCTTTAGACAAAAAAACATTAGGCTATGCAAACTCTATAATTATAAATCTAGTAGACGCAGGATATAATTTACATGAGCAAATTGAAACTAATTTGTCCCAAGAGAAAAAGAATAAAATAGCAAGTATCCTAGGAATAGCTTGCCTCACTTCTGCAAGAGAAGATGCAGCAGAGAAGCCTGAACTTGTTTATAGACGCTTACAACATATTAGCCCTAAGGCTGATTGTTATTTCGATGCTTTACATGATTTGATAGTAAAAAAATATTATGAAGTAGCTAAACAAACATCTTCTAAATTAGCTGCTTATGAATCAATTAGAGAGCATATTTTAGATGCAATTGAAAATTTGAATGATGCTACTCTCTCTCCCCTATCTCCTCAGTTATTACTAATTAACACAGCTTTAAAGCTTGCTCAAAAATGGGAAATAGAAGCTGAAGCTGAAAAGCTGCTTCTAGATGCTAAATTATAGCCTCTAATCTCTCTTAAAAAAGTGTAGGCATTCGAAGAACATGAGGTGAAGGAATGGTATGCAATAGTAAAGGCCTTCCCTTTTCTCTATTTTACCTACTTTTTTAAATATTTTAACCTTTTTAGCAGTAGAAAAACTTGGATGGCATCTGAAAAGCCTGAGGGAACCTACGGCTAGAAACCTAAATGGATATCTTAATTTTAATAGTTAAATTTATAAGTTGATAACCTATCGATTCATTAATACGGGTTCTTGCCATAAAACTGAGTAAAGCTTGCCTATTTCTAAGCTTCTTCTGCCCTAAGCCAGTCTGCTTGCTTGCCCTTGGCTGCCATGAAAGAATGGCCTTTAAGCTAGCATCTTTCTAACTTATCTCCTTTGCGGTTAGCCAACTAAGAAGGATTGCCATTCTGATCGCTTCGATTGAGGGTACCTTTTAGAGAAAGCTCTCTTTTGTAGACAATCGTACCGCCATGAGGGGGTTTGCTTGGGAAGAAAATAGAGATTATAAAAAAAGAGGCTAGCCACTTGGTTCTAAAAGCAGCTTGCATGCAAGCTTAAAAGCCCTTTTGCCTGATAGTTTATCAAAAATTAAGATAGAACGCTTGTCGCCTTTTTCAATATTCATAGCTTTAAGGCTCCTCTGCTTGCTGGAAGAAGACAATTTCTTATATATGTTTTTTGGTTTAGTCACTTATTTTTTGCTTTTAAAAAACTTATAAATATATATAGTCTTGAATGAAGCAAAATATAAAATAACCTAAGCGCCTCACTATTAACAAGATGGTATCCATGACGTTCTTTACAAAATATAAACTTTTTTTCGTTTTTCCCACGTTATTTGTGTCTTTCTTTTACTCTTTAGCGCTTTTTGCTGAAATATCACCTGCTAGGGAAGATACACAAGGTCAAACTATCCAAGCTATCGCTTCTTTGCTTTTTTATATTCAAGAAGATATTGAATCTACTGCCCAAGAGGACTCCCCTCTTTCTCCTCTTACATTTGCGCCGGAGGAAATTGAATATTTATGGGCAAGAGCCATAGCATTCTATCCTACCCTCTTTCCCATAAAAGAAGCTTATGAGAAAGCCCATTATATAAATGATGAAGGTATGCTAAAAAGATGCGAGGAAGAAGTTCGTTCGATATGGTTAACTCTGAATGATGAGCCTCAGTCCTCCGCAGAGCCATTGAATAAAACTTTAGCAGAGCGAACCTATAACTTCAAAAATATTTCAGATAATCCTCTAGTTAATAATAAAATTAAAAAAGAACTGGCTCCCTACCTATTACCAGCTAACTCAAAAATTACCGCTATTGCAGATCAAATCTTCCAAACCTCTAGGGTTACCTTTAACTCACAAACATTAACTGAAGCAGGTTTTAATATACTTTACAAGCAACCTAGAAGCTTTATCATTGTAGCTAAGCATCCTAGTTTACCTGATTATTTGATTAAGCTTTATTTTGATACTGAACTTCGCATTAAACGGAATGTTCCTGGTTGGAAATGGTTTGCTCGGCGTTGTGCAGGCGCTAATTTAGTAAGAAAAGTAATATTGAAAAAAAATATTCAGTATTTTACTGTGCCCCAAAAATATATTTATGTATTGCCCTCTTTCCATGCACCTGCTAAAGCGGCCGGCGTAGATCCCAAAGTAGCAATATTGATCGTACAAGACATGCAGCTTGTTCCTAAGGAACAAAATTATTTAGCATGGAGAAGTAAGGTAACGCCTGAGATACTTAATGAGCTTTATATTATTATCAGTCGCGCCAATGGATCAAGCTATAGACCTGATAATATTCCTTATACTTTATCAGGAAAATTTGCTTTTATTGACACTGAGTATCCTTTTAGAGATCCTGATTTCAAAAGCATACGCCCCTACTTATCTGCTGAAATGTGCCAATACTGGGATCAGCTCGTCAAGCAAGGCGGTCCTCTATAAAAAAGCAAGGTGTTAATGTAAAGTGGCACAATAGTTACAAAACATCTGTTAGCAAGTTCTCAATTGAATTGCCATAGATAGTACTTGGATTGACAAACATGGGTTACCTGGCAGATACTATTTCTGTCAGTTGTAACTCATCTAACATCTTTCCTGGCGCAAGTGTTTTGCATCTAAGAATTTTTGTAAAGACGTCTTACCAAAACAATACTTTCCTGTATATGTTCCTTCGTTATTTTACTCCTTCTTCCATTTATCTACATCCCCTTGTAATTCTTCAACATTTTTAAACGCTTTTTTCCTAAAAGCTATGGCATAAAATTCGTTCGGGATAGTCTGGTGAAACCTTTCGCAGATTCCATTTGTTTAAAGGATGTCGGGCTTTCGTGCGAAAATAGTCCATATCTTCGATGGCCAGATAAAGTTCATACCCATGGTGCTCTCTTGCGCCACAGTACTCTGTCCCACGGTCGGTTAACACTCTTAAAATCCGAACATCCTGCCCTTTAAACCAAAGAATGACTCGATCATTTAGCATATCCGCTGCTACCCAAGCATTTTTCCTATCATATAATTTGACGAAGGCTACCTTAGAATGAGTATGATCATTGTCTGTTGATAAATGCGTCCCACACCTTTAATAGTGCCTACATAATAAGTATCTTTAAGCTAGTAAATAGCCTGGATGTTCAGTTTCAATTTCGCCATGTGCCTCTTTTTCTTCCTTGGCTTTTTCAAGAGCTTTTAATTGGTCCTCTGTTAATATCATTTCTTCTTAAAACCATCTTAGCTTCCAATGCTTTGAGGCGTTTTTGGAAAGTCTTAAAGATTATATTTTAAGCCAAACAGAACGCACACCCCCTGGCGAAATGAGAACTCCTTGTTTCTTCAAGCTCATTACATACTCTTAACTGTCCATAAGCAGGCCTTTGAAGAGCAAAATTAACCACAGCTTTTTCGATAAACTCGTCCAATCTGCTTATTATGCAGGGCTTTTTGTGGGTCAGATCCTGAAGAGCTGCCTCTCCACCTGTTTCGTAAAGCTCTTTAAATAGACCTCTTTC
>NZ_JRXI01000097.1:0-24082 GCF_000813645.1 Neochlamydia sp. TUME1
CTTGGCCGCATCGGCTTCCTGTAAAATTTGCACCATCTTATCAAAGGTACTACGCTTTACTCCTGTCAATCTGCGAAATCGTTCATTATCTAATTTCTCTATCTTATCAAATTTCATGGTGCCTCCTTTAAATGTTGAGTCACCATTTTACTAAAATTTACATTTTATTCCAGTTTCGAAAGAGGTCTAATCTATAAAAGCTGTCTCTAAAATATCCCATCATCTTGAAAGCTTTAAGAGACATTTCCTAATATTTCAGCTAACTTTAACACTTCTAACTTGTTTTTGATAACTTTCTGATGAGCTGCTAATTTTGACATTTTGACACTCCTTGTAGGTCTTGGGGCCGCTCCCTTCAACTTTAGCCCTATCTCTTTTGATGAGTAACAGGACTTTAAGCTTCGCGGCTTTTAAATCGTGGTTCCTTTATTTTTATCACAAATGTCAGGTTAAGTCCTGTCTATTACAATTTAAGAATAGATTTATGAAGATTGATCAGTTTTAAAAAAAATTGTTTACGTAGCTTGACAGCTCCAAAATGACATCCTCAAATTTAACTTGCTGTTTACCCATGGTAGAAAGAAAGTTATTCCAACGTTGCTGGGTTTCCTTGGTGGCATAGAATGCCCGTGTAAATGCTATCGGAGGCTGTAAAGGAGTTTTGCGGTTTGCAAACACTTCGCGAATGGCAACATTTAACTTTTCGGGTTTAATTTCATGATGTCTTAAGATAGTCCAGAGATCGTAAAAATCTTTCATCCGAGTATTCACAAGAGCAAGTTTTACAATTGATTCTAGTTTTTCAGCTATAACAGTTTCTAAAGTATAGCCTAGCAAGACTGGTTTTGGCATTCCGAGAAGCGTAGGATATTGAATCCGCTGAGGTTTGGGGATGATGACATCATTAAATCCAATGTCAATAAGAACAGGCATTTTTGTCGTGAATAACTTTGCCGAGAAACTACTACTTACACCGTTGTAATCCCCACCAGTTTGTGTATTGCGAAGAATGAGTTTTTGCGTGTCAAAAGAGATCCCATCCTCCTCGCAGCTCATTTCTGAAACTTCTGTAATAATGCGTTGTAAATTATCAATCTGGTTAGATGTTCTGGCAAGTAGATCGATATCCATAGTGGCGCGATGATCCATTGAATCCCAGACTTTCAGCATGAGGCCACCTTTAAGAAAAAATTTCTCTGCGTAAGGGCTAAGGCTAAGGCGGTATAAAAATCGTTCTATAGCATAGTAACGGAGAATTTCATCAAATGGCCGATTTCTTTGCTCTGACAGATTTTTTAACCGTTGACGTATCGATTCGCCAAGATTCTTTCTAGGTTTTTCAAAAGCTTTATCCACTGACAATCGTCTCCATAATTGGCTTTAGAATCTTCTTAACACGAAATAATTTAGCATATTCAAAGAGTTTATCTAGATTTGTTTTTCTGCTGTGCCAATACATCTTTAGCGCCTCAAGAACGACATACATGCCGATTTTGTTGCGAAATTTCACACAATCAACCAAGGTTTTTTCTATGTCAAAAATCTTAAATATACACCCATCAATTGCGTGTTCTTGAACTCCTGTTTTTAGTAGCTCTTCAGTATACCAAAAATAGCGCATGGGTGGGTAAGAGATGGCAGGCTTATGAGTCTGACTTGGTAAAGCAACGTAAACGAAGTGAGGAATTTGAGTGGTGATCTCATGAAATGCTAGCGCAGAAATAAGACAAATGACCCCCCTTGGAATCTTTTTAGCAACTGGAATAAAGTCAGGCAAAGAAGGGGCATGCATTTCGACTAATCGATATAAGCCTCTGCTAACAATTTCTAAATCTCCTCTATCTCGAAGAGTATAAAGTTCCCGTCGATGTATACCTATAGCAATAGCTTCCGACATAGTAAGAATTCCTCCTTGCTTCCGAAATGCTGCAAGTGCTAATTCAAGCTTTGATTTTTTTTTCATGGTACAAAATAACGGATTTTTTCATTAATATCCGTAATATTGTACCAAAACGTTTTGAGAGTCAAGAAATTCATGACATAGAAGGAGAAATTCATGGACAATTTAAATACGTATACATGTGATTGGCTCATTGATATAAAGCGCCAGTTTTAATTAGCGAGATACATTCATAGCTAGAAACATTTTTTAATATTAATAATTACTTGAATATCTCCTTCTAACTTTTCTTACGGTTAGTAAGTATATGTTTTATTAAAAGCATATTTTTTTAAAACCACTTAAAAAACACAAGGTGCACATCACCCTTGAAAAAGAAAAAGACATCTCTCATAATGGCATAGTTCTATAGAAATTTAGGGAGTAACATAACATGCGTCGATCTATTTGCTATTGTGAACCGGCCTCTGCTCAAGCGGGAGAAGTTAATAATTGGAAGTTTGTTTATACTTCTGCCAACTCTCTTCCTAAAGGTACACGCCTAAAATTTGATATGCTGAGTAATGGTCGAGATATCGATTGGCAAATTCCAAGCTCTAATGTCAAAAAAATAACCAATATTATCTATGGAGAGCTTGAAAGTGGCAAAATAATTTCTGCAAAGGAAGTATCCTCAGCAGCTCACTTCACCCCGGATTTTGAATTTATTCTACCCAGTGCCTTAGAAGCCGGTAGCAACTTTACTATAGTGATCGGTACTACCGATATTAAAAAAGCTAATAAAGAGGGTAATCGGGCCCAGACAAATTCTCAACGTAGGCGACCATTCAATATTTATATAGATCCAACCGGGCAAGGAAACTATGGTGAACCAGAAGTGTTTTGCTTAGATATAAAAGGCAATACTCTCTGTTCAATTCGCGTAGTAGCTCCTTCTTATGTTACGCGTAATAAACGCTTTGATGTTATCGTGCGCTTTGAAGATCAATATGGAAATTTAACCAGTGATGCACCTGACGAAACACTTATAGAGCTTTCTTATGAACATTTACGCGAAAATCTCAATTGGAAATTATTTGTTCCTGAAACTGGCTTTATTGCTCTTCCTAATCTTTACTTTAATGAGCCAGGTATCTATACGATCCGGCTTTTAAATACCTATACGCAGCAAGTCTTCCAATCCCCTCCTATTAAATGTTTTGCAGATAATAATAAAAGTGTTTTTTGGGGAATCTTGCATGGCGAATCAGAAAGAATTGACTCCACAGAAAATATTGAGAATTGTTTACGTCACTTTCGAGATGATAAGGGGATGAATTTCTTCGGGGCCTCTCCATTTGAAAGTCAAGAGGAGACTTCTAATGAGATGTGGAAGCTTATTAGCCAAAACCTCTTAGAGTTTGATGAAAATGATCGTTTTACTACCTTTCTAGGAACTCAGTGGTCTGGAATCCCTGAAGAAGAAGGAACACGGCAAATTGTCTTCACTAAAGACCATAAACAACCTTTACGTAAAAAAGATGCTAAATATAGTACTCTTAAAAAGATTTATAAAAGTTTTTCTCCTAAAGAAATTATCTCTATCCCTACTTTTACTATGGGCAAAGGTTATGAATATAACTTCAAAAATTTTGATCCAGACTATGAAAGGGTGGTAGAAATTTATAATGCTTGGGGCTCTTCTGAATGTCTGAAGAAAGAAGGGAATTTACGTCCCATCCAATCGCATGGAAAAGTAGGAGTGCAAGAAAGTGCAGAAGGCTCTATTCAAAAAGCTCTTTTAAATAATTGTCGCTTTGGATTCGTGGCAGGAGGCTTGGATGATCGTGGTATCTATGCACCTTTTTTTTGAAGGGGACCAGGTCCAATATTCTCCCGGGTTAACAGCAATTATTGCCGCGGAGCATACCCGTGCTTCTTTAGCTGAAGCTCTTTATACACGTTCTTGTTATGCCACCACTGGGGAGAGGATTATTGTTGGTTTATATATAGCAGGTATGCCAATGGGTAGCGAAATTTCTACCGCTCAAAAACATGGACTACTTATTAATAGGCATATCTCAGGCTTTGTTGCCGGTACTACCCGCTTAAAATCTGTGGAAATTATACGCAATGGAAAAGTTCTTAAATCTTTTCATCCGGAAAGCTACAGCTTAGATTTTACCTTTGATGATATGACTCCTTTAGAGACTGTTACAGTAGCTAGCAAAGATAAAAAACCTCCCTTTGTTTTTTATTATATTAGAGTGGTGCAAGAAGATGGCCACATGGCTTGGTCTTCTCCCATCTGGGTAGATTATGTGCCTAGTGCACCTAAACGCCCCGTGTCTAAAAATGCTAAGCCTACCGTAAAATTAGAATCTCTCAAGATTGCTGAAGAAGAGGAAGAGGATAATGATTTTGATTATGAAGATGATGAGGATGATGACGAATAAAAAACAAAAGCTTCACTCTTTTGAAACTGCACACCTACATTTCTAGATAAGCGATTTTCTTTAGGAAAAAGCACAAAGCTTATTAAGCAAGGAATGATTAAAGATAGATGGCTATGTCAGCATTCAAGTTTTTTTAAATTCTAAAATTCAAAATTGAGCTAATAGCTAAGCTTTATTACTTCTTATTATATAAAGGTAGTAGGGTTTAGCTTTTTCTATCGAAAGCTCTGCCCTTCCCTGCTCTTGAATTTATAAATGCTATCCTAAGAAAGAAGAACATAAGTTTTAAAACCATCCTAACTTTTTGCATAAATTTCTTAAAACACCTCTGGGCGAAGGCTTAGCTACAGGTTTACTCTAAAAACTAGCCTTTTTAATTCTTGATCTATTAAATTTTTAAAACTTAAACTGACTTGATGAGCTAAGTAATTCTAAGCCTAAAAGATAAAGAGAGGATAAAAAAGGATGGAAGGCTCCAAATCTTTATTCTCGCCTTGATGAAATTTAATTTATCTCTTTACGCTTTACATGCTAGGCTCTATTATCCCTAATAGATATTTAACAAGGTTTTTGCATGTCTAATTTAATGCTTACTGTCTTCATAGCTTTTGTCATTGTCTTAATTTCTCTTGCTTTGCTAGGAATTAGCTGGTGGTTCACAGGCAGAATAAAAATTAAGCCTGGGGCTTGCGGCCGTACTCCTAGGCAATTACAAAAAGAGAAATGTACAGAGGAGAGCGCCTCTTGTGGGCTATGTAAGAGAGGAGGAAAAAAAGATGAACTTTTACAATAAGGATAATCCAGAGTCTCTTCAGCAAATGTTTGGGAGCATCGCTCAGCAATATGATAAAACTAATGCTATACTTTCTTTTCAAATGCATAGATTGTGGAACAAAAAACTTATTTGGGCTGTAATGAAAAACCAAAACCCTTCCACTTACTTAGACTTATGCTGTGGCACTGGAGAAATTGCTTTTAAATATTTAAAAAAAGCGCTATTTACCTTGTAAGGCTTACCTACTAGACTTTTGTCCAGAAATGCTTTATTGTGCTAAAGAAAGAGCGAACCATTTAAATCTTCAACCTCATACCCTTACTTATTTGCAAGCCGATGCTCAGAAAATCCCTTTGGCTGAGGAATCTATTGAAAGCGTTACGCTAGCCTATGGGATCCGTAATATTCCCCACCCTCAGCAATGTTTTAATGAAATTTATCGGGTGCTAAATACTGGAGGTACCGTAGGGATATTAGAACTTACGCAACCTACACAGCCATTGATAAGGGCTGGACATAAATTATATTTAAAAACTATTTTGCCTATCATGGGCCAATTAGTAACTTCTAATCGCAAAGCCTATGAATATTTGTGTAATAGCATTCGTTCATTCATATCCCCTCAAGAATTAGAGAGCATGCTTAAAATAGCAGGATTTAAGCAAACTTCTGTGATTACCCTTATGGGCGGCATCGCTACCATTCTGGTCGCTAAAAAAGGTAATTAAAAAGCTTTTAGCTAATTCTCAACGACTAAGAAAGCTTAAAGAGAGGCTTTCTTTTTGAGAAGCATTCATCCTCTGGGATTAAGTTTAATGTTCATCTAAGCTTTTAGCTTACTTCTTTACACTCTCCTATGCTTTTAAGTAAGGAAGGCAGTTGATAAAGACTTTATTTTCTTTTTAAAAAGGGGGAGATTTTTTAAGTGATAAAATTTTAATTTTGGGCTGTTTTATAGTCAAAGAAGCTTCTTCGTACGTTTCAATGATTCTCTTCTATAGAGAAGAATGGCTTTTAGGCTTTGGCAGAAAAGATATCTCTGCGGGAGAAAACCTTAAATATCACTTACGCAAACCCTTGATTTTGAGCTTATTATGTTAATAAGACTGGGATGCAAGGCGAATTAGCTCCCCTCTTAACAATTTTTTGAGAGGTGAGCGGGGAATAATTTGTAAAATATGCACCTTTCTAATACGTTCAAATGGCAGTACGCGTTGATCATATAAAGTTTGCACAGATTGTACTAAAGGAGTAGTGCTAAATAAATGAATGGCATACCCTAACCGCTCATCTGGAATAGCTCCTAGCACCATATCTGTATGGATGCCTTGCTCTAACTTTATTCCTTCCAAAATTTCTTCCAAGCGTCCTACTTCTACATTTTCTCCTCCAATTTTTATGAAATCCCCTTTTCTGCCCTTTAACTTTAAAAGATTGTGATGTAGGGTGCCGACATCTTCAGTAACGAGCCACCCCTCTGCTACAGGATAGATAAGCTGCCACTCCTCTGCTTTAAAAGAGGCATAAGCAGTTAATAAAGCAGGGCTAGAAAGACAAAAACATCCTTTCTCATTTGTTTTGACTTGTACATGAGGAAGGATTTCTAAGGGGGGAAATTGAGAAGTAGAAAGGCTATGTAAACTAGCCGTGGCCACCTGAGAAGAGCATTCAGTTAATCCGTAGCTAGGCAGCAAGGGCCAACCTAATTCACGTGCTTGGGTATACAAGGATCCTTGTAGCGCCCCTCCTCCTACTATAACAGCACGCAAGCTTTTAGGCGCTGGTAATTTATTGACCACTAGATCATAAACTTGTGTAGGCACAAGAGCAGTTAATGTTCCTTTTTTAGCTAAAAGCATTTCATAAAAATGCCGCACTGACCATTTTGCAGCGAAAGTGGAAACTGCTGCTCCGCTTAAATACCCACGTGCTTGGATAGCTAGACCTCCCACATGAAATAAAGGTAAAGGATTAATCCAAATGTCCATTGAGGTAGCCTGAAGATGATGGTTAACTGCTTGGGCAGAAGCTAATAAAGCATCTTTAGAAAGGGCCACCATTTTTTGTTGCGAGGATCCCGAGGTGTTTAACCATATATGCCTCTCAAATTTATTGATAAGCATTTTCCCTGTCTCCCAGAGCGAAGGTTTTATTACAGGGAGACGAGGATTTAACAATAGATGCGATTCAGCAGACTGCCAGTTAATCTTAATCATAGGTTAGCTATCAGATGATTATAAAATTTAAATTTCTTTACGCTTTTTGCCATACCTATATAAAAATATATTAGGAAAGCTTTAACTTGATGAAAGATTACTATTATCTCATTGTTATCCATCTTATCAAGAAAAAATGGGAAAATGATCTCTTTCTCGGTAGAAGTATTTTAGTTCTCCCTTGAAAAATTAAGAAAGCTTTCTTACTATTTTATAGTAAGCCTAAGACTTAAAATAATCTTTGTTTTATCGACTACTCAAATAAATGCTATCCATTTAAAACCATAAAATATATTAAAATAAATATTCTATTCTATAATTTAGCCGAATATTATACCCAAGGCTTTGTATGTTAGATAAATATATTAAGATTAATTCCTATCAAAAATTTCAAATTGCCTTAAAAGAAAAAGAGATATTTCTCGACGAGACTAAATGTATTGTTAACCATGGAACCTTAGGAGAACGTGTAGTTAGCCGTACTCTATCTAAAGTAAGAGTAGGCTTATGGAATACCATCATGGATTTTGTTTTGGAAATATTTTCAAAAGCTTACAGAAAAGCTAAGCTAATTATTAAAGATAATCTAGAAAGGTTTGCCTACATGGCTCGCCATCCCCAAAAGCCTTGTATAGTTCTTTTTAAGAAACACTTGGAAACCAACAACCTAAACGTAGAAGAAGAAAGACAAGCGTATAAATTACACAGGAGCTATTCGAAAGAGCAGGCCAACGCCGAGCTTGAAAAATTAAGTAAACCTATCGGCTTTTTAGGTCATTTAGACCGGAAGACTTCCAGTGAAAGCAGCTCGGATGTCAGTAAAGATAACTTAGCTAACAATGAAGTTGATAACAAGAGAGATGATCACCTCTTTAATGAAGCAATGCGAGAGAAACAGGTAGCAAACCCAGAACCTTCGATATATCCTCAAAATATCACAATTTTAACTACCTCTCATAAGGGTAACTCTTCGCTAGCCATTTTTAATGCTAACCTCGCAGATATTGAACACGAAAAAGCTGAGGTCCATAATGAAGCTTCAGAAGAGGCTGGAGACACTACACTCCTCTTTACCCCTCAAGAGATTGATAGCCATGAGTTCCCTGAAATCCAAGAGGAGAAGATGGATGTTTGTCAGGAAACTTTTATTTTTGAGTCAAGTAAAGCAAGTATATTGGTTAAACAATCTTTTGCTTCTGAGCATAGCTCGCTTGAGGATGATGCTATAAAGGCAAAAAAGATGGAATTAAACCACCAAATTGATGATCTATTAAAAGATATTCGCCATCTAGCCTCTCAGCTCGCAGACTTAGATGAAGAATGCACGAGCCAATTATTTGAAAACCAGCTTCGTATAGAAGAAAATGCCAAGCTGTGGTGGTGGGCAAAGAAGTCTATAAAAGAGCCGCTGAAAATTAAAGAAGAATATGAGGAAAAAATGGCTAAAATAATAATTTTAAAGGAGATAAAAGAGGCTGAGCATGCCAATTTAATAGAACAGCAAAGAAAGTTAACTTCCAGGCAACCTCTGCTGTTTAAATACGCTGCTATATAATATAACCACTTTTAAATTATAGAGTATTATGGAAGACTGCATCGCGCTCATTAGTTTTATTAAATCTCTTTATCAAATCCATGAAAGAAAAATTTATTACTATCCTACTTTTTTTCTCATCTGCTCATGATTTGCCTTAATTTTTTGCAGCTAAGCCTATCTTCTTTATTAAATATTTTAGACTATGAGGCTCTTCTTCGCCTATTTGAGCTGCTAGCTATCCTCTATTGGAAGGTAAAATAGCCCCTTCCTGGGGGAAAAAATCAAACATTTGGTTATTAACGAAAAAATGCCCTGCATTAGGGGAGAATTTTATAGATGCGCAATAGAAAACATCGATTGGCAAGGTATATAGATATGTTCCTGTTTCTATTTCCCAAAAGTGAATACTCTTGTCATATACGCCGATTGCTATTGCTATCAAGTTGCTGTCCGGAGAAAATGCTACATGGCTATTCCCAATAAGTCCTGCCCAGGTATGCATACATTTTCCAGTTTCGACTTCCCAAAGGCAAATGCTATGATCATCATATTCGCTTACGACAAGCCACTTACCATCCGGAGAAAACAAAAAGTTAGCATTTTGAGCCAAATTTTTTCCAAAGGTATGCTTGTATGCTCCCGTGCGAGCATTCCAGAGCTTGATAAAGCCATCTGCTTCCATTTGCAAATAAGTAGGCGGTGCAGTATTTGTAACAATCCACCTGCCGTTTGGGGAAAAAGCTACCCTCACAACTGGCTGAAGCCTTTCTAACTCCCATATGCACTTACCACTCTCTATTTCCCAAAGGCGAACAGTATGATCATCAGACGCTGTGACAATCAGCTTATCATCTGGAGAAAAAGCTAGGCTAGTGACAGAGAGGAGATGTCCTTGTAAGGTATGAAGACATTCGCCTGTTTCAACTCTCCATATGCGAGCAGCATGGTCAGCAGAGCTTGTGGCAATTAGCTGGCTATTTGAGGAAAACACTAGTGTGGTTATGTCTTGCTTATGTCCTTTCAAAGCACGTAAGAACTCTCCTGTTTTTATATTCCAAATAAAAGGTGTATGGTCATCAGAGCCAGTGGCTATCCATTCATTATTTGGAGAAAAAGCCATAAGCACCTTTTTTTTCTGGAAATTTTCCAAAGTATATAAAAGCTTTCCAGCCTTTACCTCCCAGATGCAAGGCTTAAATCCAAAGCTGTCAAAATAATTTAAAGTGGCAACTAATTGACCGTCTGCAGAACATAATAAGTAGCCAGACCCTAAATCGTTTCTTTTCCCTCCTATATGTAAAATTCTTTGTACCCGACCAGCTTTTATATTGACTTGGGCTGCTAGTTGATCTTTGGGATGAATTTCTAATTTTTCTGATAGAGAATATAGATGAGGAAAATTTTGTTTGAAAAGATGTCGCCAATGCATTTTCTCTGAAAATAGCTGATACCATTTGGTATTTACGCGGTGAGCAACAGAAGAGTCCTTAACAGACAAAAAGGAAAAAATATGTAGCAGCAATTCATTAGGCAAGCTATCAAGATTGTTTACAGTATTTATTAAAGAATGCTGAAAATTGGCTTGATCAGTAATAGATAAAATTTTAGCGGGAGAAAAAGGGGACGGTATCATAATAAACGTACTCTAACATATCATGGATACATGCTTTATAATATTTATTTAATATTCATTGGGATCTTACTCTATTATTTAAGAAAGGTTTAAGTCAACCACTAATTTTTTTATAAAAAACTAGCTCAATAATATACATTTTTTGATGAGAAATATATTATCATTCTTTTGCAAAAAAGAGTTATAAATTTTGATTTACATCATTCACTTATCCTTAAGCTCTTAAGCAGCCCCCTCCTCCTCGGGCCGTGATCGATTACTTGATTGGATAAAAAATCTTTAACTTTTAATATTTTTATGATGGGCCATAGGTCTTTATTATGCCCTCAAAATTTCCTTATAAGGATTAGATGTTAAATTTTTTTAATAAAAAAACAATTTACAAAAGACAGCTAAGATTTATTCAAAATGTTGGCTTGCAAGAAGCTCATCAAAGCCCAGACCATAACCTTGTACAGGTTGTAAAAAGGGGCCCCGATTGTTTATCCTTTCTGAAAAAGGATTATCCTGATAAATATGATGAGATAAGAGCCCGCAGGACTCTGATGTGGTAAGTGAAGCTATATAAGCTGCACTCATTTGCCCTAAAGGATGATCCAAATAAGAAGTTACTATCAAACGCTGTCTAATATCTACCTGCTTCAATCTTTGTATAGCTGGCTTCATGATCAATACCTGGGCAGCTTCAGGCTGTCCATAGGCGCTTTTAAAAAATTCATCAGCTGCTAAAGGTACCTTGAAGGTTTCAAATGCTTTTTTCCAAGCTCTATAGATAAAAGGAAAGGGATCTTCTATGTAATCAATAGAGGTTTTAGGAACAGGTAAGTGCTCCATGAAGGACCAAAATTGTTCTGCATTTAATTTGGCATTAAAGTCTAACCGCCATTTGGCATTAGGAAACAAATGCGCCATCTCTGCAAAGATCTCTTTTTCTAAAGAAAGATTATGACCTAATTTTACTTTAAAAAAAGTAAAACCATTTTTCCACGCCTTTTGAAGATTAACAATACTGGAAGCATCCAAATGAGCCATCAGATAATGGCTCATAGGAATTTTGACACCTTCTAATAAATTTCGCTTATTGGCGCGCGCTTTTGCATCCGCGTGAGCAAAATAAATAGATTGGGCTGTTAGACGTGTACATTTTCCCTTTTGCAATAAATCTAGTTGCGTTTGCAATGGTAAATCGCCTAGCTCTTCCCAGGGGTGGCAGTCTGCATAGCCTACAATACCCTCTTCAAAAGTTACTTTCAACAACGCTCCGCGCCTTAAAGAGTGAAGGATTTTTGATTGAATAGGCTGTTTGCTAGTTAATTCATAAAAGGAATGTTGGATTTTCATTGCAACCAAAAGCCTAGCGACAAGCACGCTCCAAACAATAGGTTTAATAAAGCAGCCACTCCTAGAAAAGTATTATAGATTTTAGAGGGTTCATAAAACCAAATGCAGCGTATAAGAGTAAAACCTAAAGGCAAGGTCACGAAGGGCAAGAGTCCGGCCTTGTAAAACCCTAGATCACTCCAAAGCAAGCTTAAAAAATAAGGCAAAAGAATTAAAAGGGTGATCTCTAAACGGGCAAAAGTTTTCCCAAATTTTACTGCAATCGTTATTTTTTTTGCCTTTTCATCACTCTCTATATCCCGTAGATTATTGATAGCATTAACAGCGGCTGCTAATAAACCAATCTGCAAACCAGCCAAAAAAGCTTTTTCTGAAGCTTTACCAGCTTGCAAATAAAAACCCGCTTGGGTTCCTATAATTCCAAAAAAAAGTATCACAAAAAATTCTCCTAGCCCATAATAAGCTAAGGGAAAGGGCCCTCCCGTATAGCCGTAAGCTAGCAATGAAGCAACGATAAGCAAAATTAAAAAAAGGATACCGCCTTGCATGATCATAGGCATGCCTAATATAAAGGCCAGAGCGAGACAAAAATATCCACCATATAATACTTCATGGAAACTCAGCCAGCCTTTTTGTGTCGCGCGCTCAGGCCCTAATCTCGCTGCGTTATCAGCACCTTTTTTAAAATCAAGAGCATCATTAATTAGATTTACAGCGACTTGAATGAAAAGGCCTGCTAGCAAAGCTGAAGCAAACGCTATTCCTTTAAAGTAGGAAGTATAATTAAGGGCAAGCAAAGTTCCGACAAAGATAGGAACCACAACTAATATCAATGTCTTAGGGCGAGCAGCCCAAGTAAAAGCCTGCCATTTAGCTGGCTTTTTAAGAAAGTTACCATTCATCATTTAAATAACCTTTTATTCTTTTAAGGCAGCCTAGGAAAAGTAGAAAAATCAGGTGGCCGTTTTTCTAAAAAAGCTTTTTTTCCTTCTTGGGCTTCTTCAGTCATGTAGTATAACATTGTAGCATTTCCGGCCAGTTCTAAAAGGCCCACTTGGCCGTCGCAATCGGCATTAAGAGCCGATTTTAAACAGCGTAATGCTAGAGGAGAATGCTGTAGCATTTCGCGGCACCAGCGAATAGTTTCTTGTTCGAGCTCTTCATAAGGAACCACACAATTTACTAACCCCATTTCTAAGGCTTGCTGTGCACTATATTGGCGGCAAAGATACCAAATCTCACGCGCTTTCTTTTGGCCGACAATACGAGCTAAATAGCTGCAGCCTAAGCCTCCATCAAAAGAGCCTACACGTGGACCCACTTGCCCAAAACGAGCATTATCGCTAGCGATAGTCAAATCACATACTATATGTAGGACATGTCCTCCTCCTATAGCATAGCCTGCTACCATAGCCACAACAGGCTTGGGTAATGAACGAATCTGCTTTTGTAAGTCTAATACATTGAGCCGAGCCACTCCATCGACGCCGATATACCCTTCATCTCCTCTAACGCGTTGGTCGCCACCAGCACAGAAAGCCTCTTTTCCCTCCCCTGTTAATATAATTACACCAATAGAAGATTCATTACGGCAGACTTCAAAAGCATCTTGCATTTCTATAACAGTCTCGGGCCGAAAGGCATTGCGTACCTCAGGACGATTGATAGTTATTTTAGCAATACCCTCTTCTGTTCTTTCTAATTTGATATCCACATATTGTTTAATAGACGTCCAAAGAAATGACGTTACGGACATGATAAAACCTCTTGAATAAATGATTGAATAATTTTAAGAAAAAGAATGGATTGCTCCCAGGGAGCTCGATGTCCAGCATGCGCGATGCTCTCCACACGTGATAAAGGATGAGAAAAAGCAAGTTCATGCGCCTTAGCTAAAAATTTGATGTCTAATTGTCCGCTGATCCAAAGGATAGGAAGGGGCAAGTCTTTTAAAGCTTCAGATAAGTCATCCTGATGACCTGTGGAAAAAAACCTCAGTTGATCTTGTAAATTTTTACGTAAAAACTGATGTTCTGAGCGCTTGACCGGAAAGCTTTTACCCCCGAAAACAGCTTGGCAATTCCAATCTCGTATAACATCTTGCCAGGGATCATTTCCAAAACGATCTGCCCAGGCCTTATCAGCTTGTACTCTCCTTATCTTCTCTTCTTTGGAAGTCAATCCTGGGTGAGCTGAGATGATAATTCCTGCACGCCACTGGTTAGGATTATCCAATAAAGCATGCAGTGCTAACCTTCCTCCTAACGAATAGCCCATTAGAATGTCATCATGCCTTGGCTGAGTCAAACGGTTAAAACGCTTGGCCCATCCCCATAGCCCATCAGCAGCGGGAGCAAGAGAAGGGCGTCTAAGGCTATATGCATGTAAATTAGGAAGGTTAAACATTTGCCAATCGGTGGGAAGGCCTAAAAAACCATGAAGGGCATGAATTTTAGTCATAAACTTTCTACACAATTCCAAAAGCGCATAGTTGCTTGTTCATTTGGCACAATTTCAACCAACCGGTGTCCCCCATAAGATATACTGTTGGGTAGATGGGTGTAATGCTCATAGCGCATATTCCATAAATCAGCAAGAGATTTAAAACGAAGGCAATGTTGATTTTGTATCCGTTTATTTGCGTGCAAGTGGGCAAAAATTTTTCCCCCACCATTATTAATGACCAGGAGATTAAGATCTATTTCTTTCAACTGTTCTAATATCCAAGGTGCTGCAAGATCATAAAGAGTGGTTAAATCGCCCATAATCCCCCAATTTTGCTGGCGGCAAGAACACATTCCTAGAAAAGTAGAAAGTTGACCATCAATACCATTCAATCCACGATTAGCAAAAATATTTTCATGTTCTTCCTCTCGTGTGGCATAAGCGTCCCATTCTCGTATGGGCAGGCTATTGCCCAAGTACACTAAGGAGGAAGAGGCAATTTGCTTAGATAAATGATAAATAAGAGAAGCCTCAGATTGAGGCTCTTCTTTTAATAATGCTAAAAGTTTACTTTGATAACGCTGGTCTTCCTTTAGCCATGAGCTACAAGATTTATTTATAGCATAGCTATATTGATAAACAGAAAAAAATTCGTGCAAGGATACCGAGTAGTTTAAGCCCCAGCTTAAACCTGGGAAAGGTAATTCGCTAATCGAACAAACGTTTATTCTACCTTTAAGCTCTTCTAAATCGCGCCATAGACGGAGAGTGGGAATGCCCCCTATGCGTAAAATCCCATCAATTGGATAGCCTGCCTTTTCAGCAGCCTTCCATATGTTATCACCTCGCGTTATGCTTAACGTACGCAAGTAAGGATTTTCTCGTAGGCCTGAGGCTGCTTCTAGATAAACAGGAGCTTGATAATCAGCTAAAAATTTTACGATAGCTTGTCTTGCCTGGCAAGATAGTCCCCCTACCACTACAAAAGGATATTTATTTCTTTGAACAAATTGATCCAGAGCTGCTTTTGCAGCCTCTATGTCCCCCTTTTGATGGACCACTTTTGTACATCTATTATCTAGCTCTTCCCATGCGCTAAAATTTTGATTGAGGGGTTCTTCTAAGCAAACATTTATATGAGCTGCCCCATTTTGCTTCCACTTTTGAAGTGTACAGGGCTCGCCAGCGGCAATGTCTTGTTCAAAGACAGCATAATGGCCAAATATGCCTACTTGCTCAGCTGTCTGGGGCGATCCTGTGCCGCGAAAACGGCGGGGGCGATCGGCTGTTAATAAAATCAAAGGTATGCCAGTATAATAAGCCTCCATGGCAGCTGGCAAAAGCTCACCGACTGCTGTTCCCGAGGTAGTTAAAACTGCTGTAGGGCGATGCATAAGCTTGCTACGCCCTAAAGCAAAAAATGCAGCTGAACGTTCTTCGGGCCAATAATAAAGTTTAAACAGCTCAGTTTTCTCCAAGGCAGTGATAAAAGGGACATTACGGCCGCCAGGGCAGATACATATTTCTTTAACACCTCTATAAATCAGCTCTTGCAGGACTTGTATCACTAGCTTTTCATTATCTTTCTTAAGAAGGAGGTCCATATTCATAATGCTATCATCTCTTTGGTCGAAAGAAGCTTTAAATTAATTTCTTGCCATTCATGGTGCCATTGGCTAGCGGGTACAATTCCACAGCCTGCTCCAATTTTTGCCCCTTGGCTATTCCATTGAACATTACGAATGCCTACAATGCATCTAGCTTGCCTTTTATTATCGAAAAGGCAGCCTACAGGGGCACCATAACGCCAGCGATCGATCTTGTCATTGTATAAATGTAACCATTTCCTCCCTTCTTCTTTTGGAAAAGCCCCTAACGCCGGCGTAGGATGTAAAGCTTTTACAAGGGCTAAAAAATTTGAAGGTCCCTTCATTTTCAATTGGATAGGTGTCATAAGATGAGAAATTTTAGGAAGCTGTAATATTTGTAACTCGCCAATCGTTACTACTCCTAAAGAAGATAAAGATTCCTGTATGCCTTCAATGACCAGCTGATGCTCATATAATTCCTTGGAATCCTGGATGAAAATAGAGTCAGAGTCCCTATATCTTTTAGTACCTGCGCAAGCTACTGTTTCGATCAGCCCTTCAGAAGCATTATGATAGTTGAATAATATTTCAGGAGAAGCGCCTAATATTCCTTCTGTCTCTTCCCAATAGCCATACACATGGAGTTGCTGATCTTTTACATAATTAATTAAATGCTTAAGAGAACTGCCTAATCTATCTGGTGTCATAGTGCTTAAACTTTCTTCAAATATATAGGGCACAGCTTTTTTAATTTTTTATTGTAAAAATGAGTGTGCAATTCTTTACAAGTATTTTCAAAATGAGCTAAGTAAGGATTTTTCCAGCTTAAAGGTAGAGGCGTAGCGGGATATGTATGCATAGCGGCTAGAAGTTCATGCTGGCTGACGATAGCTGTAAATTTGTGCTGGAACCAAGGACAAGGGGAGGATAGAAAAAAATCAGGAAAATAAAAAAAAGGGCTTGGTGAGTCATAAATGTTTTCTAACCAGGTACGTGTTCCCCAGCCAATCAAATAGTTATCTTTATTTAGGCGGATTAGGCTCCCCGATTCTATAAAGCAGCGCCAATCTTGCCTGGCCAGCCTCATGTTGCCTCCATCAAATTTTCTTTTATACTTCAAAGAATAATTTCTTTTTTAAATTAGGAAATCAAGGATAAGTATAAGGCCTTTCTCTATCTACTATATTTTGTAAAGCAGCTAAATCTGATGCTTGGATTAGATCCTTGCTAAGAACTTGTATGAGTATTTCTCGTACTTTTGGACTTTTAAGAGAAGGTGAATTGATAAATTTAGCGGCTAACGTTTTTTTTACTTCTAAGTTAGTGATAGCATTTTCTAGCTGAACTTTATCGATGCTCATAGGCATTCTTGTTTTATCTTGTACGACTCTCCATTGGTTTTGCATAAAATGTTCAGCCTCTTTAACTCGTATATTTATCTCCTGGTTTACCTGCTTAGTTTGCTCGAGGGTGAGAGAAGGGTACTTGAAAGCTGCAGGCGGATCTTTGCTGTCATTAGAGGAGGAAGACTCGCGTGTTATAGGCATGCTTGGAATGGGAGGCTCCTGCTTTAAGCGGCGCAATTCTTGCTTTAAATCTGCGTCCGTAAATGACTGTACACTAGCTGCATGCAGTTGATATAAGCTAGTCAAAGGAAGGGTAAAGCTTAACGTTTGTATGCTCACAGATAGAGGAAAAAATAGTAAAGTCATTGCTGCCCTACGGAGTGAAAGCTGATATTTTCTCATTGTGTACCTCTTTGTTAGTTGGCTTACCTGATGCCATCTCAACTTTTTTTTGGCAAGTGCCAATTTTAATAGAACTCTATTAAATGCAATTCGTTTTTTTTATTTAGTTTAATTTCCTTTATATATATAGTTTCCTGAATTATATAACCTTCATTGATGTAAGGATTTCTCAATTATGGCTAGTATTTTAAATGTTCCTAGAGAACCGTATCATTTAAATTTCGCACGCAAGCAGCTTCAATCGCCCATACAAAGAAATTATAATCCGTGCCAAGCGTTAAAAACAGCCCTCATTAAAGAAATCGTAAAAAAAAGTTTGCTTGAGTTAGCCATAGCTTTATCTTTTACTGGATTAGCTTGCTTGTTTGTAGCTACTCCATTAGGTATGGCCACGCTACTGCTTTCTACGATTGCCAGTTTGGCTATTACTACGTTGCTGAGGTTAGCACGAGCATACTGTATCTTCCGTGTATTTCAGCTAAAGCATTCTACTTCTAGGAAGGCAGTTGAAAAGAAAACACAATTTACCTCTTGGGTAGGTTTTATCAACGCTCTTATTCCCACAACTTTTCGTCAGTTAGTGGATGCTAATACACGCGAGGTAATCGTACATGAGGGAGGGCATGCCCTAGCTGCAAAAATTTTAATAAAAAATCCTCTGGTAAACGTTTCTATTACTCCTTTTAATGGCGGTCAAACCACTTACTACGTTAGATCTTTAACTATGATAGGGCAATATATCGGACGCGCTAATTCTGAATTGCTAATCGTAGCTGCAGGCCCTGCTTTAGCAGTTTTAGCAGCCACTACGGGTTACAGTGCTTCCCTTGCATTAAGCAAATCTCATCCTGAGCTTAGCAGATATCTTAAAACAGCTACTCTCAGCACCATCAGCCAGCATTTCTTATATGCTTTGTCCGCTTTGTGGACGACCACCTCTATACAAAAACATGATTTTGTCAATTTAATGGCTGCTGGGCTATCTCCAATTGTTGCGGCTATCTCCATCGTCGCTCTACCTATATTAATAAGAGTAGGTTTTTATATTTATCATCGAAATAAGGGTAGCCAAAAGGAAAAAACTAATGAAAAAGAAAAGATTGCTTTAAATAATAATGTTAGATTTCAAGGCCCTTTATATAACTCTCTAACACTTGAGGCTCCGCCTATCTAAAAGTTTTGTTTTTTCCCGATCAAATCTATTAGAAATTAGGTGATTGACTGAAATTAAAGAGATTTGCTAATTTAATTTCTATGAAAAAATTTACCTATCTTTTGTCTGAAACTTTTATTCCTCTTATTGGCAGTTAGCTGCCAAAATATATACTTTTCTTCATACTTATATTTATCGTTTAAAGTGCAAATAGTAAGGTAAGCTTTCTGCCTATACCCTCGACTATCAATAGGAATAAAATGAATACGAAGTTTTTGTTTGTGAGTACTGGATTTGCGCTATTTGCTATGTTTTTTGGTTCAGGAAATCTAGTTTTTCCCTTACTTGTAGGTATCGAAAGTCAAGGCCATTATTTAATTTCTTCATTAGGTATTATTTTTACAGGCGTACTTGTTCCTTTCTTAGGCGTTTTTGCTATGCTTTTATACAAAGGGGAAACAAATGAATTTTTAGGCACCATGGGAAGCTTTGCAAAATTTTGGTTTCCTCTTATTGCTTTATCTTTGATGGGGCCTTTTGGTGTACTTGCTCGTTGCATTACAGTAGCTCATGGAAGTTTTACACTACTTTTTCCTAACTGCTCTCTTATCGTTTTCAGCCTAGCTTTTTGCGGCATCCTCTTTTTGCTCACAACAAATAAAAGTCAGATTATTCCTTTCTTAGGTTCTGCTTTAACCCCTTTTTTACTGCTTTTTTTATTAGCAATCATCGTAGCAGGTATGTGGTATGGCCAGCTATTAGAGCCTTACAATCCAAACTACTGGTCTGCTTTCCACGAGGGAGCTTTGCAAGGTTATCAAACGATGGATCTTCTAGCTGCCTTCTTTTTTTCGACTTTTGTTATAAAGCATCTCTCCAATCATTTTTCGGCTACTTCTGATAATAGTCAGCTTGTTAAAGTGTTTATAAAATCAGCTTTACTTGGCGGTGGCTTACTTGCTATAGTCTACTGTGGACTTGTTTACTTGGGGGCGGCTTTTGCTTCCGATTTAAAAGGAATAGCTCCCCAAATGCTTCTAGGAATTATCTCTCAAAAAACCCTTGGAGCTCTCTCTGCCCCTGTTGTCTGCTCTGCTGTTATCTTAGCATGTTTTACTACTGCCGTGGTATTGACCTCTCTTTTTGCCGATTTTTTCAAGCAACAAGTCTGCCGAGAAAGTATTCATTCCTCTCTTTCCCTTCTGTTCACTTTACTTATTGCTTTCGGGGTATCTACCAGAGAATTTTCCGGTATTGCTACCTTTTTAGCTCCTATTTTAGAGACATTATACCCCGCCCTCATCGTCTTGACTTTGATCAATATTGCCCACAAATTAGGAGGCATAAAGTTACGTCGATGGCCGGTAATGCTCACCTTTGCAGTAAAGTTATATTTTTTGATAGAGTAATAATCATGGGGTCCATATTTGAAAGTTTACTTATCAAGTAGGCTCTTTGCTTATATTAAAATTTAAGATGGGTAAGCATTATCAACAAGAAAGCAGATGAAAAACGTGTGTTTTTTGCTCTCGAAGTTAAGGCTCCTTGGCCTGAAAAATTGCCTAAGGGGCGTGTTTTAGATCCTCACACACGTCATGCTACCTTAGCTTTTGTAGGAGAAATTTCTCTTTCTGCTCTGTTTCAACATGCCTTTCCCCACCCTTCCTTCAGAGTAGGCCTAGTAGGAGCTTTTAATGAATGCCTTTTTTTACCTTTTCACCATCCTAATGTCGTAGCTTGGAAATTTGATTGGTATGATGAAAGTAAAGAATTAATTGAGTATCGCCAAAAGCTTTCAAATTGGCTAAGTATGCATCACTATCCCCTGCGAGACAACCATAAAGATTGGCTGTGGCATGTAACCTTATCCAGAAAACCTTTTGATCACAAAGAGTGGCAAGCAGCTTTTACGCCTTTACCCATGCTAACGCAGTCACTTCATCTTTATGCTAGTTTAGGTCACTTAAACTATCAGCCTCTATGGTCCTATTCATTTATTCCCCCTTTTCAGGAAATTAAGTATCCTAATCAGACTGTTTATCTAATTAATGGAGAAAATCTTAATCAGATCTACCAGCATGCCTTTGCTGCCCTAGCTTTTCATTATCCTCCCCTTACCTCTTATCATCATACAAAAAACTATGCTCATTTAAAGGAGATTATTGCCGATTTAAATTTTTTGATTGTTCGGGTAAAAGCTGATCAAGACTGTCCCCTTAAAACCCTTCATGTATATAAAGACATCCAGACAAAAGACTCTATTATTCAATTTGAAATGATAATGGATAAATAAGTTAGAACCGCTAAAGCTTTTTATTTATTTAATCTTTATCTAAAGAACAGGCTCATGCAAAGAATAGAATGGAAAGATCAAAGAGCAATAGGAGCTTATCCAAGAGGAGGGTATAGAAATCAAGCAAAGGCACTCACATTTCAATCTTTTCATATACTCATTGGATGGTGAAGTTAAGATCAGCTTTCTAAGGAGCTCTTTATTAAATAGCAATCTTTAAGTGGTTTTTCTGGGCATATACTTAATATGTTAGCTATAAATTCGACAAGGACATAAATTTTATTAAGTCACATACTTTAAAGAAACTTGAGCCTGCCTACCTAATTCTTTAAAAGCTACCTCTCTACCTTGGGAAGATGATTATATAATAGCTGCATTTTTATAAAAAGCAGCTCAAAAGCATATAATAGTTTAGAAGGCAAAGAAAGCTATTTAACAATTTGTTGCTTTATCACTCGTCAATTTTTTTATAGCCTATAAAAAGTTTTATGAGTGCAAGAAGGACACTGGCTAATATGTCGCTAAAACTTCCCCACGTATATTTATGTACACCACCGCATCACTTATTTCTATAATAATCATCCGCTGATGTTGTTTTGTTTCTTTTTCTCCCCCCCATGCGTCACCAGCTTTTTGTGTGGTCCATTGAATCTCGTACTGGCCTGGTAAAAGCTTAAAAACTTTTGATACCCTACGATTCATGAAGCTTTTTGGTGTTAAATCCATATCTTCTTCATTAAATTTAACAGAAGTAACGATAACCTGGGGCATGGCGCTATCTTCAATAGATAAATGCACTTCAACTTTATTGGCTACCATAATAGCATCTAGGGAAGGAGAATAAAAAAGTAAAAAAGGAAAAAGAAAAAACAAGTTTTTAAAATTATTCTTAGCATACAGTTCTCTTGAGGTTAAAAAATTTATTCGATAAACCCGAAAAATAAATTAGCACGGAAATTCTATCCTTGTTATATCATAACTTTTTAACATTTTCATTTAAATTTTCAAAGCTATGCAAAAATTAATGAATTCCCAGGTAAATTTATTAGAAATTGCCCGTCAGGCCATGCTAGCTAAAGGGTTATCTCCTGATTTCCCTTCAAAAGTACAGGCTCAGTTAAATAGACTACCAGCTCTAGTACTTGATAGCTCTAATGAACGTAGTGACATGACTAATAAACTGTGGTTTTCAATTGATAATGATGATTCATTAGATTTGGACCAGTTAACCTATGCAGAGCGTATAAACGATCATTTAATAAGAGTATATGTAGCCATTGCGGATGTAGATGCGTTAGTTAAAAAAGATACGCCTCTTGATCGACATGCTCTGACAAACACCACCTCTGTTTATATGCCCATGATCGTCTTTCCTATGCTACCAGAGAAGTTATCAACTAATTTAACCTCGCTTAATCCTAATGAAAAGAGAGCCTCTATTGTAGTTCAAATGGATGTAGAAGAATCAGGTAGAGTAGTGGATTATCATCTGTTTCAAAGCTACGTTTTTAATTATGCTAAACTTGCTTATAATAGTGTGGATGCGTGGCTGGAAACGGGAGCTTTACCTCCCGAGCCTATTCAAAGAATAAAAGAGTTGGCTTCTCAGATACGCTTGCAAGATGAAGTAGCTCAACGCCTGAAAAAACATCGCCAATCTTTAGGCTTCTTAACATGGGAAACTTACGATCCGCAACCCATTATAAAAGAAGGCCAGGTAGTAGATCTTCAAGAGGTAAAAATTAATCGTGCGCGTGAATTAATAGAAAATTTAATGGTTGCCGCTAATACCTGTATCACTTTATTTCTACAAAAAACTAAGTGCCCGATAATTAAACGGGTTATTTGTCACCCCAAACACTGGGAGCGCATTGTACAAATTGCTGATAAACATAAATTTCCTCTCCCTCTTAACCCTGATTCAAAAGCTCTTGAAAATTTTCTAATTAAAATGCGCGCTGAGGATCCTTTAAATACCCGTGATTTATTTTTAGTGATTATCAAGCTTTTAGGACGGGGCGCATATATCGTACAATCCCCTGCTGATAAACCCAACCAACATTTTGGCTTAACCTTAGCGCCCTATACGCATGCTACTGCCCCTAATAGACGTTATTCAGATCTGATTGTGCAACGTCTGCTTAAAGCCCGCCTTGTAAATCAAGCTTGCCCTTATTCTCTTTCTGTTTTGCAAACCATGCTTCAAACATGCACAGAAAAAGAAATATGTGCAGACAAAGCCAAGCGCAGTGTAATGAAATCCGTATTAGCTTTATATCTAGAAGATGCCATCGGTAAAACTTTTGATGCTTTTCTAACAGGTAAAGGAGAAAAAGGTAACTGGATCCGACTGATTAGTACCGCCATTGAAGGCAAGCTTATCAATGGCTATCAAAATATTGAGGTAGGAGATCGGTTGAAAGTTAAGCTAGTTTCTGTCAATGCTGAAAAAGGTTTTTTAGATTTTGTACAGGAAAAGCATTAATCTATTCTCTCTTGAGGAAAAGCTTATGAGTGGGTAAAGAGTTATTTAAAAGCTTATAATCCTATAACTTTACACCTGAAACATAAATTTTTCCGCGGAGCTTCTCGCAGACTTAGTGAAGCGCTCCTTAATTTAAAGATGTGTATTTTATTATTAAGTTAATAACCTTCATTCTATTTAAGAAGATATAAAATGCTTCTAGCATCTCAGTAGATAGGCTTTTTTTTGCCTGGCTTTGAGAGAAAAAAAGGAATAGATTTTGAATAAAGCAAATTCTGCTCCCAGCTCTCCTTTTCACCAGATCCTTATCTTTTTTCTCTTTCGGTGCGGCAATCACTCTCCTAGTTGTTATCTTCTCTTCCTTTCGAATATATTTGAAACTCACCTTACGCAGACATAGAACTCCTTTGTAAATTTTGCAGTTCTTGATAGGCCATCTGATTGGCTTTAAGGATTAACTTATATTTTAAAGCAAAGTGATTAAGTAAGGTTTTAATTTTAAGAAATTCAAGCTTGCAATAAGCAATAAGAG
>NZ_JRXI01000098.1:0-7832 GCF_000813645.1 Neochlamydia sp. TUME1
GGTAGACTTCATAGATAGGATCAGAATCATGATTTAGATCGTTAGTCACAATATGGAGAATGCCTGTAGAGCCGTCTTCGTTTTTGAAAATCTTTGTGATTAAAGCTACAGGGAAAGCTAGCTCTTTAAGCCAGACTATCCTTTTATCTCCATCTTTGAAATTAAACGTATTTAAATTCTGATACTGGCCTTTTTTCCTTTGTTCTTCAGAAAAAGCAATTAATCGATTAGACTTTATTCCAAATATAAATTTTTTTTTAAGTTCATAATGGATAAACTCCATATTATCTTTAGCGCCAAACCAATTATCCGCTAGCACATACTCAAACTTTACTTGATTGGTAACTGCTTGTTGGATAAGCGCTCTAAAATGTTGGTTTTTAGTAATAGATGACTGCCTTTTTTCTTTCTTTGTTTTCACATCGCAAAAATGCATATCTTTTTTGATTACTTCAAAGCCGATGGGAAAAGTGTAATCTCCATAGCTAATAAGGCAGGAAAGTAGATTAATTCCCTTTACACATCTTCCTTGAGTATGAGAAAAGTGCCAGCAGACGATTTCGTTCTCATCCGTATAGGGCTTTTCTTCTATCGTATCATCAATAATCAATACACCTCCTTTATCTTGTTCTAGATGACGCACTTGCTTTTTAACATACTGCCATAGTTCTTTCGATCCCCCTGAATTGTTGTTAAGAAAACGGGTGATTTTATCATGGCTAATCTGTCCATCTAAAAGATTTGATAGCCCTGTGGCTGTGGCTTGTTGGTTTTGGCTGATAAGATAATCTGTATAAATATCAAGAAGATCAAGTTTCATTTTTTTCTCCTCTTTTCAAAGAAAAAAATATACCCTTAGAATAATTTATTCAACTCATCTGTGCGTAAGGTGAGTTTGAAAGTTTGAGTAGGACTAAAAAAGGGGCGCTATACTAAAATATCGTAGACTTTCCTAACTTTAGGCTTTCCTAGCTTTAGGCTTGCTTATGAGTATTATCCTTAATAAAATAAAGATACGAACTTAAGGAGGAGTTATATGACTGCTCATTCTCATAGAGTAAAGGTCACCATTGACGTTTCTGAAGACGAAAGAACTTATATTAAAATGTTAGCCGCTAAAAAAAGAATGACTATTAGTGATTTTATTATGTCCTTTGTTAGACCTAATATTCCTCATGGTCACCCCAATGCTGAAACTCAAAAAGCCATGCGCGATGTAGATGAGAGAAAAAATCTCACTCATTGCAAAACGATAGAAGAATTTTGGGCGGCGGTGAGAATAGATCCGAATGCTTGAAATTGCATTTACCAAAGCAATAAAGAAGGATTTAAAGAAGTATCCATATCAAAAAGATAACCTTCCTACCCTTCGTGAAGTTATTGGCATATTGGCGAAATAGAGTTCCTTGCCCCTTTAGAAAGTTGGGAAAGCAATAATTTATTCTTAAATTGCAGATTGCGGACATTCTTCAGGCTTAATCCTTCCACTTCTAAACATCTAGGAATTTTCCACAAAAAGTGGAAGCGTTCTTTTTCAATTTTCCATGCATAAAGTTTTTTTAATCCCCCTAGATTATTACGCCAGCAGACCACAAGCTTACCATGAGGCGAAAGGCGAACCTTTGGGGTAGAAAAAGACAGGGTCTCCTGAGCAATCTCTTTTTTTGTTCCATATTCCATAAGCTAAGCTTGGTAATACTGCGGTATGAGTAGGCCTGAGGCGATTCTATAATTTTTTCAGCAATAATCATTAGAGAACCATCTAGAGATAGATCAAAGCTCTGCACCCGATTATTAAAATCTATTTTATTTGCTTTATCTGCATTGCTCTCCCATATAGAGATTGTGGAGCAGCTTTCCTGAAAGATGAGCCGAGAATCATCTAAAAAGCGTATATTGGTAATAGACGAAAATTTTTTAGCTAGTTGTACTTGAGGAGTTCGCCAATCGATTTTCCAGATTTTGGTTTGTTCTGAACGCAGCTCATGTTCAATTGTGATGAGAGTGGCTATAGGAAAAACACTAGGGGAGAGGACAAAACCAATTTTTTTCCCACTAAGAGAAGAGATAGAAACAGTAGCTTTCCGTATCTTGGAAGCGATATCCCATATTTCAAATTGATTTTGATGGGCACTTACGAGGTGGCAATTATCTTCGGATAAAGCACATCCCAGTAGATCATTCATTCTAAACGTGTCGCGTTCTTTCTCGTTTTTAGCTTGAGAGAGAGTGATACAGGCCATTTTCTGCTGACGCTGGATTCCTAAGATATAGTGTGCATGCGCGGAAAGAGCACAAACATCTGGGTCTTGCTTAGATATAGGCAAAGCATGTTCTGGGGTTGAAATAGCCCTGTAGAAAAGCCTCATACCCGATGAAGATTCGTATTCATAAAGCCTACCATTCGAGTTCAGAAGATAAATTGCTTCATCATTAGAAGAAAAACGTAAAGCGCGGAGGCGCGCGTTAAGAGGAGTTTCTTTCTTGCTATAAAAGCTTTCTAAAGTTCTGATAAAAATTTTTTCATTAGAAATTCTGAGCAGGCGTTTATTAGTTAAAAGGAATGTTATATTTGCCATACGAGATTTCTGAGTAGAGAATTGCTCTCGTACCATTAATTGATAATTCTTCGCGCTATCTCGCATGCAAAGCATGTCTGTACCCAGGAAGTAGGCAATAAGAGAACTGTTTGACAAAAATTGCAAATTGCTTATCCCACTTTTTTCAGAAAAAAGTGGGATTATTTCCTTATTCTTGCTATCCCACGCACATACTTCTTCCCCTTTTTCTCCTTTCACGATGAGCAGTAGGTCTCCCTTGGGAGTGAACTGAATATTGCTAATATTGTCTATTTTCCCTTCCAAATAGATGGTCTTGTCTTTTAACAGTTCTAATGTCGGAAAGGAATAAAATTTTATGCATTTACTTTGATAAATTTTAACTGCCAACAACGATTTCTCCTGAGAAAAGATAATATCATTTCCCCTTTCCTCTACTAGACCCTCTCTTCCCATCTTATTATCTTTTATTAGTATATCTTTTACTCGCTTAAACTGAGGAAAGTCTTCCTTATTTAAGTCTATTTTCCAAAGGCAAATTGCCTTTTGGTCAGCCTCTATATTTGTACACCTACTTTTTAATCGAGTTCCACTAAGGATTAAGCCGTCTTTTATAAGTGTAAATAAGGAAAAAGAGTTCATATTTTCCAACTTTAATTGCCCCCCCTCTACTATTTTTAAAGACTTAGTTTCCCATATCTCGATTTTTCCCTGGCCATAAGCCCTAAAAAGAAATTTTCCATCTTGAGAGAAGAGTAAAAAAATGCGTGAAATAGAGGGAGAAGGTGATGACCCAAGTGAGGTCCTTTGTTTTGGTTTATTTACCTCCCATTCAGGTATTGGGCTTGACATTTTACGAAAAGTTATTAAATCCCAAACATAAAGTTTTTCCGCATCATTGGATACTAAATACCTTCCATCAGGAGAGAGAGCTGCCGCAAGTACAGGATGAGAATGCTGTAAATAAGGCCGATGTCCAAACTCGATATTTTCAAGATTAGCGCCATCCAAAATGGCTTTTCTCAATGAACAATCCTTCAGCTCTGCATGGCTTAAATTAACCTCTGATAAGTTAGCCTTTGCCAATGAGCAATCTCTCAGCTTGGCATAGCTTAAATTAGCCTTTGATAAATCGGCTCCATCAAAAATCGCATGCGAAAGCCTTATATGCGGAATCTGAATTCTTTCAAGTTTCTGATCTACAAACGAGAAGCCTGTCTTTTTTAAAATCATCATCGCATTGGCTGCGGCAACGCTCAACTTTGAGCAATCTTTAGAAGACTTAACAATCTTTAGAAGCTTATACTGGATTTCTAATAGCTCGGAAGCTTGTTGTAAATAATCTGCCGCAAATAAATGGACTCTGTGGGAGTTCATTAATTGGCCGTTATTAGAGATTTGCTGCGTAAACTCGTCATCTTTTTCTTGAATAAGCTGCCTCCATTCCCTACAAACCAGCTTAGCTTGGCCTTGATCTTTTACCCCCAATTTTGCAAATATTTTTGAGCTAATCTCTGCATAAGGCCCCAATTTAATGCGTGGATGCTCGCTTTCCGCTATTTCTTTAAATAAGGGAAATATAAAATGATAAGAGCCTTGTGATTCAGAATTAAGGGCTGGATAAATGTTATGAGCTTTATTTGATGAAATACACATATAACTATCTCCTAAAAAAAGCCAAATTAAAAGGTCAGGTTATTAGAATACTTTAAAAAAATAACAAACTCTCTTTTGTTTTTTTCATTCCTCCTCGCCCAGATTGGTGAGACTTATATTATATATTTTACCTCATCACAAATTTTGTCAAACCCAAATCCACTGAACTTTCTTATTCATAACCATTTATGCCATCAGGCCTCATTGAATTCCTTTCATTCTTGGGAGGGCTTTTGGCAGCATAAAAAGCTAGAAACCCATAGGTCCTTCTACAATAAAAGCAAATGGCTAAGAAGCGAAAAAATAATTAATCTTAACATTATTAAAAAAACCTTAATTAGCTAATGTCTAAAAAAGTTTTCATATTCGATGGTAGGGGTATAATTAAGTAATGGTTGAACTTTTCAAGGACTTAAGAAGTAATGGCAGTGGAAGAAGGTAGTAAAATTCTTTTCTTAAAAGTGAGGGATTGGGGAGCTATAAGAGAAAGTTACAAGCATGAGGGTAGGCCATCCCCCTTCCACTACTCCGCAGACCTGATTAAGGCAAGTATGAGTTAAATAATAAGTAGGCAGCTAATTAACAAATCTACCTAAACTCTAATAAAGATTTTTGCTTTAAGATAAGACGAGCTTTTCTCTTAGAGTCGACAACAGATAGCTAAGAGTGGGTAGACTAGTACTAGTGAAAAAATTAATGGAACCAGGCAAGAGATAGGGGCATGCCTGGTAAAAAAAACCACTCTTAAAAAGCCTGTCACCAATATTGAGATAAATTTTCATGCGAGATTATAGCTAAATTTAAAGAGCCTTAGCTGTTTAAGGCAAAAAAATATTGCATAATTTAAAATAATTATAAAGAATGGAGATGCGAAGGTTGTTTTTTAAACTCAAAAAAACAAAATAGCAGGCCATCAATCAAGATGGATGCAATTTTAGTTTTCAAACCATGAGGAGGAAGCTATGACAAGCACAAGTCCTACAATTTTCACTCCACAGTCTACAACTTTTACCACCATAACTACCCATCTACCGCCAACAAAAGGAGAAGCTATTGCTAAAGTAATTTTTCGCCTAATTGGTCAGATTTCGAATAAACCAAAATACATCTACGATGTAAGCATAAATCCTGAAAAAAAAGATGCAATAGCGAGCGTTAAACATAAAGATTCAAATTTGATAAAGCACCATACTCACTATTGGAATGTTAAGTATATAAATTTTCCTAAAGAATTTACTTTAAAGCAAATTTCCGAATTGATGATTCGACAGCATCCTGCGATAAAAGTTTCTAAAGAAAAGAGCATTGAACAGTTAAATTTAGAAGCTGAAAGCTATGATCGACAATATCCCGTTAGGGTAGAAATAGGAATTAAAGGCACGACCCACCAGGGAAAAGAATACTATTTAAAGCTATGCCCTGACAACCTGGAAAATAGCGCAGCTTATATTAAAGATGAACAGGGAAATCCGGTCCAAGTTAGCCTCAACTTAGGACCTCTTAAGGACTATCGATATAAAGATATCCGTAACAATGTTTTACCTAATTTTAACTCTAAATATCAAGTTAACTTAGCTCAAGAAGCAAAAGGACCCTGCTTACGGTTGACTACTTTAGCCCCGTTTACACAACAAGTAGCTCCCGCCTCGGGGGAATTCCAGCAAGCCGCTTCGTCTTTATCTATTTCTTCTTCTCAAATACTTCCCCGAGCTGAGCCTTTGTTTTCTATCCGCAATACTCAAGACCTGGCTAATTATCTGGCTGGCGAAGGCTCTAAAGATCCTTTAATTGACGAGATTGTTAAGAAGATGGTGGATAGCTTTACCCAGCTTCAGCAGCCTTCAGCAGAGGCGATTAAGGAAGTTATCAAATTATTTGATAAGTTGGAGGAGTATGATCAATTTCGCATTCTCAAAAGTTTGATCACGCATTTTGTGGATAACCCTCTCACTGATAAGAAAATTTTACACGCCCTGACAGACATTTTGGTTCATTTTCAGAAATTTATCTACCAGGATAATTTAGAAATTTCTTTTCACAAATCTGGTCAGCTTTCTTCTATGTCAGCAGAGTTTTTAGAAAGGCTTGAGCCTACGCATTTTGGGAAGATGCTGAAAATTTTAACAGATAATCTTGCGCCGACTGCTCAACCTAAGAAAAATTCTTTAATCAAACAACACCTCAGGGTAATCATTGCCCTAATTGAAGCTATGCTAATCAAGAAGATAGAAGGCGTCGACAAAGATATATATATAAACGCCTATGAAGCGATTAGCCAATTTACAAAAGATAAAGACTTAGAGGTGACTTATCTTGCCAAGTATGGGGAAAATTCTTTTCTCAAAATATCAGATGACCAAACTACTGGAGATATCGTTAAAGATGTATGCTCTCGTACCTTTTACTTCCTAAGAGCGGTAGCAAAGATAGCAGATGCGGTTGACCTATTTGAACCTTGGCATATTGCTTCTGCTTTCGACGCTCCAGCGGATTTTCAAAAGGCTTTCGCCTTTCAGGGACCTGGAATTGTAAAAAAAGTTAAAGAAAAGTGGTTTCCTGAGGATTGGTTTAATGTGCTCTTTAGAGTGCGCTATACGCTTTTTGAATATCCCCATATCTTTGTCAAGGCCATTAACGCTTTAAGTACAGATGTTAGAATTCAAGAAAAAGAGACGCTCCATCATCCCTTTTTCCTAATGGGGTTTGTAAATCTGCTTTGGGAAGTGCTTCATTTTCCCCCTTCTGCTTCTTTAGACGACCTTGAGTTAAAAAAAGTAGCTGTTCAGCTTTTTAAACAAATTTACCAAGCCAATGACACGCAGAAAAATTATAATCCCCAGGAGGCATTTAGCTTAAAGAAAGAGAGGAATAGAACACAACTTCAAGAAATTACTAAACGTTATTTATTAACTTGCACGACTCATCCGCAGCAAGAGATTAGAGAGCTTGCTAAGGGAGTTGTAAACGCTTTGCCAATGGATAAAAGTCCAATTACCTCTTTTGAGTCTGCTCCACTAACCGATCTTTTCACTGAAGCTATTAAAAAAGTTCCTCTTTTTGAAACTATGCAACGCATTGCAGAAAAATTAAGGAAAGATGACCAACTTAAGAAAGAAAGAGCCTATTATATTTATCCTAAAGCTAGCGATCCCGAACGGCAATTCTCTAACCCGCAACCTCTGGCAGAGGAATTAAAAGAGTTTTTCAGAAATGAGAGTGCTTATGCTCTTCATCTTGAAGGTGAAGGTGGGGCAGGGAAAACATTTGCTATGAAAATGCTAGCGGATCAGCTTTTAAAGAACTATTCTCATAAAAGTTATTTTCCTCTTTATACCTACCTCCCCAAGTTAAAGGACCCTATTTATAAAGCTCTAGAACATACTCTGGATTTTTATGGAGTGGATCGAGATCAAGCCAATCAATTAAGGGATCGCAAAATTTTATTGATTTGCGATGCTTATGATGAAATCAACTTTGACAGATTTTCTCGTCGATTTGAAGATCCTAAAAAAATTAATATTTATGTGACGAATGGATTTAAAGACAAAGAAATTTCCAAGGTCATCTTTGTCAGTAAAACAGGAACAGCAAAGAAAAGATGCTTTAAACCCCAAGGTG
>NZ_JRXI01000099.1:0-30015 GCF_000813645.1 Neochlamydia sp. TUME1
AACAGCAAAGAAAAGATGCTTTAAACCCCAAGGTGAAGACTTGCAAAGGCTACGTCTTACTCCTTTTGACGAAGCTCAAATTGTGGCCTATCTAAAAAAAATTTGTGGCAGAACGCCAAAAAGATAAAACCCTTCTTTGGACTGAACAAGAGTATTTGGATAACTTTCAAGCAATAAAAGATTCTTCTTTAGGAAAGGTTATTACCAATCCTTTTCGCCTAAAAATTACGGTTGAAGTTCTTCCTATTATTGTAAAAAAATACTTAAGTGAATGCCCCGACCTAGAATTAGAAAGCATATTTTTTGGAAGAAAAAAATTTGTTATTTCGAAGGAATTATTCGATGTTTTTGCTTGTGTAACAGCTTATAGATCAAGTGTTAAAACTGAGGGAGGGAGTTATATAGCCCCCGAAAAATATTTGACTTATTCTGTTCAGTTAGCATTAAAAATGGGAAGTTGTAACAGGACCTTTATTCCTTGGCCACCCGAAAGTTTTGTTGGGATTAAAGAACAGGAGAGAAACGATATTCGAAATAGCTTTAAAGATTTTTTTGAACCAGCTAAGAGCAGGGAAAGATTTTATAAAGAATGCCTAATTCAAAGAAATGAAGGATGGTCTTTTATTCATAAGGATTATCAAGAATATCTAGAGTATTTAGGAGAGAAGTCGCCGGCAGAATTAGAGGAGTTCATGAATAGAATCGTTAAGGAATATAAATTTAAGGAGCTTTTTAGCCATGACAGATGAAGCGCAAGGAGACAAGAGAGGAGCATATCCCCCTCTTTAAACTTACGCCAGCTAATATACCCGACTTTTAAATAAGATCTTTAAAGAGCTTCATTTCAGTTAGAAATTCTGTTTTCTCTACAGGAACTAACGAAAGGAGCTCTTTTTTATCTTAAAACTCTTTCGGAATTTTTTAGCTCAACTTGAAAGAAGTAATTTCTTTTGATTGAAGTAAATAATTTTTTACACTATTTAACGCGAGTTATCGGATAAAGAAATAGATAAAAAAAGACTTTTGCAAAAATTAAAAGTATTTTCTACCACGAAAACTTAAAGCTAGAGGGTCAAATGATTGAACAAGACATCCACTTATTAATTTCCATTTTTTGTGATATAAATGAGTTTGGTAAATAATTTCCTGACTTCAATACTTTATTACGTAAGTAGCTGATTATGAAAAACCCAACATTTCTATGGGTACCACATGGGAAAGAAAGTAAAGATTATGAACTAATTTAAGGCTTATGAAATTTAGGCTTAGAGGGGATGAGCTTGTAAGAGGTTGTGGAATATTTTAGTCCCATGAAACTTGCCCTAGACAGTACTTGAACTGACAAACATGAGTTACCTAGCAGGTACTATTCTTGTCAGTTGTAACTTATCTAACATCTTTTCTTGCGCAAGATGTTTTGCCCCTAAATGTTTGTAAAGGCCTCTTGCCAAAACAATACTTTCCTATATATGTTCTCTCGTCATTATACTCATTCATCCATTTATCTACATCCGCTTGTAATTCTTCAACATTTTTAAACACTTTCTTCCTAAAAGCTATGGCATAAAATTTGTTTTGGATGGCTTGATGACATCGTTCGCAGATTCCACATGGGTTTAGAGGGTGTCGAGCTTTAGTGGGAGAATGGTCAATGTCTGCGATGGCCATATAAAGTTCATACTCATGATGCTCTCTTGCTCCACAGTAGTCTGTACCACGATCGGTCAATATTCTTAAAACACGAATATCCTGCTCTTCAAACCAGGGAATGACTCGATCATTTATGCATATCCGCTGCTACCAACGCATTTTTCCTATCGTATAGTTTGACGAAAGCTACCTTAGAATAGGTATCGATCATTGTCTGTTGATAAATGCGTCTAAACGCCTTTAATAGTACCTACGTAATAGGTATCTTTAAAATAATAAATAGCCTGGATGTTCAGTTTCAATTTCGCCATGTGCTTCTTTTTCTTCTTTGGCTTTTTCCAAGAGCTTTTAGTTGGTCCTCTGTTAATATCATTTCTTCTTGAGGCATTTTAGCTTCCAATGCTTTGAGATGCTTTTGAAAAGTCTTAAAGATTATATCTAATCCAATTGGAAAACAATCAGCTTACCACCCTTCCTGCAGAGATAGGGCAGTTATCGCAGCTGCAAACGCTTCTCTTAAACAACAATCAGCTTACCACTCTTCTTGCAGAGCTAAGACAACTAGCGCATCTGCAAATGCTTTACTTAAACGACAACCGGCTAACCAACGTTCCAGCAGAGTTAGGGCAGCTAACTGAAAGGTTAGATCTTAATTTAAAGGAAAATCCGTTGCAAAGCATTCCCGATGAAATAAAGCAGCGTTTTCGCCAGTAGCTGAAGAAATTTGCTTCTTCCTTTAAGGGTTTAGAGCAACGAAGCGGTATGCTTAGAAGGCTGTAAGGATATAAATATGCCCCAGCCTATCAAGGGATATTAACCGCTCAAGTCGTATCTGCTAAAAGAAGGGAGGAGAAAAGTGCCAAAAAATTTTTATATTCCCCTATTTCTAGGTTTAAAGGCTAAGAAGCTTATTTCCGACATTTTCCTGTGTGTTGTATGTTTTTTGCATAGAAATGTTATCTACCTTTTAACATTTCCATGATGTAATCTCGATCCCAGCCGCTTTTGCTCCCTTACCTTTGATCCCTCTTTTGATGTGCATCAGCTTTTAGTAGATTCATTAGATCTCTTTCAAAACTTACACCTTTAATTCCAAGTTGTAGGCTTCTAGGATTAAATTGAAGCGAGGCGCAAATCTTTTAGGTCGATTTTTATAATAAACGGCTATGATTTTAAATTGTTTGAGTAGGCTACTTACATTTTCATTAGTACCTCTCTTTCTCTGAATAAAGTTTGATTTGTATTTTATCTTCTTTAGCTAAAGAATTTTTTTAATACTTTTCTTAGGCGTCTGGGTTTGAGCGTGTAGCTTTTTGAATCCTTGATAGCTTTAAATCTGTTAACACTTTTGTTTTAAGGTTGATTTTTATTCTACCTCTAAAATTTTCTTGCACGTTTTATATCTTTTCCCTATATTTTGAAAAAATATTAAAAATATAAATATTACATTTAAAAAACTAAGTCTGCATACTCAACCCTCTAAAAGTTGTATCTCTATTTAAGGAAATGGTTTTATAAATTATGGGGCTGCATAAGGAACTGCTCAAAAGCGTATAATTTAAAAAAGGTCGTACAATGAATCCTAGCTCTCCTATCACTATTGAGCATTTACCTAATGAAATACTAGTCCCAATTTTAAAGGCTTGTGCTAGCTCTTCTTTATTTAGCGTATGTGGAAGATGGCAACATCTCCTAGCTAATGAAGTCATGCCTTCCCTTTATAAGCAAATAGGTAAAGTGCATGTTCCTCAAGGGGATGTTAACAAGCAGGCTCTTATTTTAGATAAAATTTATAAGTTGAAAACCGAGCTTTCTGCAGTAGCAAAAGTCAATGCCATCTTTAAGAAAATCTTTAGTTTAGGTAAATCTCTTTCCCCTTTAGAATTAGAATTTAAATGGAAAACCGAGGAGAAGAGATATCTTACTCTAGCTAACTACTCCTCTTATCTTGTAAATATTAATCGCCTTTTAATTTGGAAAAGATTACCTGAGGGAAATAAATACTTAGACCAAGAAGCAATCAAATATTTGCCTTTAGAAAAAAAAGGAGAGCTTTTTAGAAGTTGGGTTGAAAGCTATGGCAAAGATATTATAAGCTTAAAACTACAAAGAATTGGCTTAACCTTTTTACCTCCAGAGATAGGGCAATTATCAAAACTGCAAAATCTTGACTTAAGCAACAATCAACTGGCCTCCCTCCCGGTAGAGATAGGACTGCTATCACAGCTACAAGAGCTTATCTTAAACAGGAACCTACTGACCTTCCTTTCGGCACAAATAGGGCAGCTGTCTCAGCTGAAAATGCTTTACTTAAACGAAAATCACCTTACCACCCTTCCTGCAGAGTTAGGACAGCTATCACAGCTACAAGAGCTTATCTTAAACGGGAACCAACTAACCTCCCTTCCTGTAGAGATAATAGGACAGCTATCGCAACTGCAAGAGCTTATCTTAAGCAAGAACCAACTGACCTCCCTTCCTACAGAGATAGGGCAGCTTTCCCAGCTGCCACATCTTAACTTAAACAGCAACCAGCTCACCTCCCTTCCTGTAGAGATAGGACAGCTGTCTCAGCTGAAAACGCTTCTCCTAAACAGCAATCAGCTTGCCACTCTTCCTGTTGCGATAAGACAGCTTTCTCAACTGCAATACCTTAACTTAAACAACAACCAGCTCACCTCCCTTCCTGCTGAGGTAGGACAGCTGTCTCAGCTGAAAACGCTTCTCTTAAACAACAATCAACTAGCCATGCTTCCTGCAGAGATAGGGCAGCTATCGCAGCTAAAAACGCTTTACTTAAACGAAAATCACCTTACCACCCTTCCTGCAGAGATAGGGCAGCTATCACAGCTGAAAAAGCTTTACTTGGAAAACAACCACCTTACCTCCCTTCCTACAGAGATAAGTCAGCTACCAACACGGTTAAAGCTTTTTTTGAATAGAAACCCGCTGGAAAATATTCCACATGAAATATATGAGCGTGTTCGCTTGTAGCTAAAAAACATCCAATAGGCTAAAGAAACAAAGGGGTATGCTTTCAAAAAGTTTTAAAGATATAGATGTCCCCCTATCAAGAGACATTAACATCTGAAGTCTTCTTTGCTAAAACAAGGGAAGAGTCTTTAGCAGCTTATTATCTTCCTCTATTTTTAAATTTGAAGGCTAAGAATCTGTTTCTAAAATTTTCTTGTATGTTTTATATTTTTCTCTATATATACATTGTCTTAAAAACAACTAAAACACCTATAACATTTAAAGATAATCATACAATGAATCCTAGCTCTTCTATCACTATTGAACATTTACCTAATGAAATACTAACCCCTATTTTAAAGGCTTGCGCTAGCCCTTCCTTATTTAGCGTGTGTAGAAGATGGCAGCAGCTGTTAGCTAATGAAGTCATGCCCTCTCTTTATAAGCAAATAGGTAAAATGCATGTTCCTCAAGGAGATGTTAACGAGCAGGCTTCTATTTTAGATAAGCTTTATAAGCTAGAAGAAGGACTTTCTAAAACAACAAAGGTCAATACCATTTTAAAGCAAATCTTTACTTTAGCCAAGTCTCTTTCACCTTTAGAATTTAAAGGGCAAATAGAAGAAAAGAGATATCTTACTCTGGCTAATTACTCTTCTTATCTTGTAAATATTAATCGTCTTTTAATTTGGAAAAAACTCCCTGGGGGAGAGGAATAATTGGACAAAAAAAAGGTCAAATCTTGGCTTTTAGCAAAAAAAGGAGAGCTTTTTAAAGATCCGATTAAAAGGCATGGTAACGATATTAAGAGATTAATCTTAAAAGGTAGAGTCTTGACTTTTTTGCCTCCAGAAATAGGACAATTATCTTACCTACAAGAACTTAACTTAAACAGCAACCAGCTCACCTCTTTCCCTGCAGAGATAGGACAGCTGTCTCAGCTGCAAGAGCTTTACTTAATTGATAATACGCTTTCAAGCTACTTCTTATGTAATCCCGTACTTTGTATAATTCCTCTCATTAAGTAGAGAAGCAACTTTCAGAGGGTTAGGTATGCAGACTTAGTTTTTTTAAAGCGTATAACCTGCTTACCAATATTCCTGAAGTCATTGGGAAATTAACACTGTTACAAAGATTTTACTTAAACAACAACCTACTTGCATCCCTCCCTGTAGAAATAGGACTGCTTTCTCTGTTGCAAAGGCTTTATTTAAATAAAAACCGGCTTACTAGCCTTCTTGCAGAGATAAGGCAACTATCACGACTAGAAGCACTTTACCTAAAAGACACTCAACTCACTACCCTTCCTGCAGAAATAGTACAACTGTCCAATTGGCTAGACCTAAAATTGGAGGGAAATTCGCTGCAAAGCATTTCGAGGAAGTAGAGTAGGGTCTTGAATTAAGGAAAAATTTTTCTTCAAAATTAAGGGGCGTAGAAGGTGCATAGTACGCTTCTGAGCTGCTCCTTATGCAACCGCATACTTTATAAAATCCTCTTCTTACTTAGAAAGAACTTTTAGAGGATTGGGTATGCAGGCTTAATTTTTTGAAGGATAGCATTATCAGTAGTCGTTATTACATTGAGTGCAATTATTAAAGCAATTGAAGCTCTAGAAAGAGCCTTTCTAAGCAATAGCTTAAAGAAGTTGATCTTTCCAGGCTTCTTTGTACATTCATAATTTTTTCCTCAACGAACTCTAACGGTAGAATTTCGCCGCGTTGATAAGCTTGGATGAGCTGTTTATGAAAATCGGGGTTTTCCAGCAATTCTAACCGTCCTCCCACATCTAGCAAATGTAAATCTCGATACCAAGATAAAATGTTTTTTAATAATGCTGTAGCCTGCTGATTTACCTGCATAGCTATCGCGCCTTCTGTTTCTTTCTCAACTAAATTCTTCTGATAGGCATTCATTTGATCGGCCGGTATCTTTTGAATGTCAGTTATCCCAGCTTTTTCTTCTGCTTTTTGAATTTCTTCAATTTGATGGGCAATTTGAGAAGCATAAGAGGAAAGTTTGGTATAGCTAGTCATTTTGCCGTCAGCCAATAGTGACAAAATTTGGTTACGGCTAGGATCTTTTATCCGTGGAGCAGCATTTTTATTGGGAGATTGAAAACGAATCGTACGGCATCGCGACAAAATAGTAGGTAGAAGAGCATGCGCATGACTGGAAAGTAAGATAATAAGGCTATTTAAAGCTGGTTCCTCAAAGGTTTTAAGCAACGCATTGGCACTATAATTTAACATCCTTTCGGCATCATAAAGCATAAAAATTTTCCAGGGGCTTTCATAAGGAGGCAAATAGACCTCCTCACAGAATTGACGCATCGAGGCAATACTATGCATCCCTATTTTACCTTCAGGACGGTAGATGTGAACATCGGGGTGGACTTTTCTATCAATTTTTGAATAAGAATTTTCTCCCATTAGCAATTTTGCTAAGGAAAAAGCAAATTGATCCTTACAAGCTTCTTCAGGTCCTGCAAACAATAAAGAATGCCCAATAGCTTGCTTTTGAACCATATTCACTAGATAATCTTTTACCCGCTCATTGCCTAGGATGTGGTCAAAAACTTCTCTCATATTGCTCGTCATAACCCAGGTTACCTTACAACCTTCGTATTAAAAAGGAAGATAATTAAACTATTATTTATCAATTTAATTTATAGTTTTTCAATGGATGACTTTTTCTTCCAGCCACTGCTTAGCTTGGCGAAAGACAGCATCTTCGGCTTGATTAGCGTCAATGACTCGAATGCGCTCAGGAGATTGCCTTGCTAAACTTAAAAATCCTTGACGCACACGCTTATGGAAATCTAAACGCTCCGCTTCAATGCGGTCTACTTCCCCTCGTCCTGCATTTTCTTTGGAAGCCTTTCGCGTGCGCATAAGACCAATTTGTGGATCAACATCTAAAAATAAAGTAAGGTCTGGATTTAAATTTTCACTCACACACTCACAGATTTGCTTAACATAGTCCATCCCTAAGCCACGGCCTATGCCTTGATAAACAATTGTAGAATCATTAAAACGATCGCACAGCACCACTTTTCCTTTTTCAAGAGCAGGCTTAATTAATTCTTCTAAGTGTTGGGCACGCGCTGCTAAAAACAGCAGCAATTCAGCTTTATAACCAATCGGTAGATCAGCATTTCTATTAAGAAGCCATTCTCTAATATGAGTGCTTAATCGAGAACCACCCGGCTCCCGAGTTTTCACTACAGCGTACCCAAATGAGGTTAAAACGGCAGCTAACTTCTCTATAAGAGTTGTTTTACCTGCCCCTTCGCCGCCTTCTATTGTGATGAATAATGTCATAGGCTATTATTTTCTTCCAAAGTTTCTGTATCAATATGAGTAGGGCCTTCTAAATCAATTTCTGTTCCTGTTGCTACCCCATCAAGACTTTCTTCTTCTATGGCTACACCTACGCTAGCATCTTCTATACTTTCTTCTGCACTTTTCACTTTCTGAATAGCGACAAGATAATCATTATCACGTAAATTGGCTAGTCTAACTCCTTGCGTATTACGTCCAAGCACGCGTAATTCACGCATACTAATACGGATAGCTTGTCCACTTGCTGTCATCATGACCATCCCATCAGTATCCGCTACGCAAAGAGCGCCTACTACATTTCCGTTCCGCTCGCTAGTCACAATTGAACGCACTCCCACGCCGCCACGATTTGTCTGCCTAAAGTCTTCTACGAGGGAGCGCTTGCCAAAGCCATTCTCACAAACGACCAGAATGGTTTCATCCCCCTTTACTACTTCACAGCTGACGACATAATCATTCTCTTCTCTTAGGCTAACTCCTTTTACCCCTCGAGCCATGCGACCCATGGGCCTAACCTTATCCTCAGCAAAGCGAACTGCCATACCCCTATGGGTAAATATCATCACTTGATACTCTTCTTTTACTAAGCGTGCTGCTACCACCTCGTCACCTTCATCCACATCTAACGCCCATATACCTTTTCGACGTGGATTGCTGAAGTGGCTAAGCTCAGATTTTTTAACCACGCCTTTACGTGTAGCCATCAATATGCAGGCTTGCTCATCAAAAGAAGAAACACGCATGATGGTGGCAATCTTTTCATTAGGTTGAATATCTTCTAGCAAGTTAACGAGCGGTTTACCTTTAGATTTACGACTCGATTCTGGTATCTGCCAGACTTTTATCCAATAGCAACGCCCCAGATTTGTAAAAATCAATAGGTAGTCGTGCATGGTGGCAACATACAAGCCTTTAATGGTATCGTCCTCCCGCTTCATCTGCATACCTGCAACCCCTTGGCCCCCTCTCCTTTGTTCACGGAAAGTATCCATGGGCATACGTTTGATGTAGTCATCTTCCGAAATAGTGATGATCACAGGCTCATTAGCAATCAGATCTTCCATATTCATCTCGCTTTCTGCCGCGATGATCTGAGTTTTACGGGGAGACTTATGCTTTTCTTGAATTTCGTTTAGCTCATCTTTAATAATTTGACGGACCATGAGTTCGCTTGCAAGCACAGCTTTAAAATAGTTTATTTTCTCTAGTAAACCCTGATACTCTTCATTAATTTTGTCATGCTCTAAAGCCGTCAGTTGATATAAGCGTAAATCTAAAATTGCGATCGCTTGCTTATCGGAAAAAGCAAATCTATCAATTAAAGATTGTTTAGCCTCTTCACGGTTATTGCTAGCACGGATCAATCTAACCACTTCATCCAAATGATCAATAGCTTTTAAATAACCTTCCAAGATATGAGCACGTGCTTCAGCCTTAGCCAATTCAAAACGGGTACGACGGCGGATAACTTCTATGCGATGCTCAATCCAGGCGCTAATGATATTTTTTACATTCATGATGCGCGGTAGACCTTTATCCAAGGCCAACATATGGCATCCAAAAGTAGTTTCCATATCACTGAATTTATAAAGCTGGTTGATGGTCACATCAGGGACTTCATTTCGTTTCAGCTCTAGCACAATTCGCATCCCATCTTTATCGGATTCATCGCGTAAATCAGATACTCCTGCCAAAGTCTTACTATTGATCAGGTCTGCAATCTGTTCAATCAAACGGGATTTATTAAGATTATAAGGAATTTCATCGATGACTAAACGCTGGCGGTCCGGGTTATCTTCCATTTCTTCTACACGGATGACACCCCGTAAAATGATTTTACCATGGCCTGTATGAAAAGCTTCTTTCACTCCTCGATATCCACAAATAATTCCTCCTGTAGGAAAATCGGGCCCAGGCATTATTTGCATGATTTCTTCGATAGAAGTCAACGGTTGGTCTAGCACGAGTAAAGTGGCTGTGATTAACTCGTTAAGATTATGGGGCGGTATGTTAGTGGCCATACCCACAGCAATTCCTGAAGAACCATTACATAGCAAGTTAGGAAATTTAGCAGGAAAAACGACCGGTTCTTTCTTGGTCTCGTCATAGTTAGGAACATGATCTACCGTATCTTTATCCAAATCTTCCATTAATTGCATAGAAGCATGAGTGAGTCGTGCTTCTGTATAACGCATGGCAGCAGGAGGGTCGCCATCAATCGAACCAAAGTTCCCTTGGCCATCAATTAAAGTGTAGCGCATCACCCAGCCTTGCGCCATACGCACTAAGGTGGGGTAGATGACCATTTCACCATGAGGATGGTAGTCCCCTGAAGTATCCCCTGATATTTTTGCGCATTTACGATGTTTGGCTCCCGGCGACAAGTTTAGCTGCCGCATCGCATAAAGAATACGGCGCTGAGAAGGCTTTAATCCATCGCGAACATCTGGTAATGCGCGTGAAATAATCACAGACATCGAATAACGCAAATAGCTGTCTTTCATTTCATCTTCGACATTACGAGGAATAATCACCTCATTTTTCGTATACGACATATTTACCTTAAAGTTGACGATTTGTTAGCTTATATATCTAAGTTTTTTACAGAAAGTGCATGCTGTTCAATGAAAGCTCGCCGTGGAGGCACTTCTTCACCCATCAGCATGGTAAACATATGATCAGCAGCTATCACATCAGGAAGAGTCACACGCAGCAATGATCTTTTAACTGGATCCATTGTAGTCTCCCAAAGCTGGTCTGCATTCATTTCACCTAAGCCTTTATAACGTTGAATTTCAATGCCTTTGCGGCCATTTACTCTTAGAAAATCAAGAATCTCATGAAGGGTATAAAAATTATGGGTATGGTTATCTTCCTTAATTTCCATAATCGTTCCCCTAGCCATAAGATAATAAGTCAAGTCATACCCAAAGTTTGCCAGCTTATTATTTAGCTGTTCAAGATGCTCCTCTTCATATAATTCCATAAAATTTAGACGCGTAGGTCTAAAAATTCTCATTTCCGGAGTAATTTCTTCTTCAGGGATAGAGGCTAAGGTTTGTTCATGCTGAGCTTTTTGCAAGCGCTCGTTACGCTCTTTAAGCTCTTCAAATTCATCTAATGAATAAGCAAAGTGTACACCATCAGGCAGCGTAACCTGAAAACGAGGCAGCATCCCTTGAGGATTTTTTGCATGCAGAAATTCTCGGAAAGTGATTCCTTTACGCTCCATGCGTAAAACAAAGGATTCTAACTCTACCATTAGCTGAAGTAAATCTTTCATCTGGAGAATAGACATAGGCTCTTGATCTTTGGGAAGCTTCATTTTCACGTCGCTAATCCCCAATTCTAACAAGTATTCATCCATCTCTTTTTCGGAGTGAATATAGCGGCTAGTCTTTTTCCTAGAAACCCTATATAGAGGAGGTTGAGCAATGTAAATAAAGTTATTCTCTACTAAAGCAGGCATGTGACGATAAAAAAAGGTGAGAAGTAAAGTACGGATATGCGAGCCATCCACATCAGCATCCGTCATGATAATAATTTTATGATAACGCAGTTTTTCCAAGTGAAAACCATCAAGGCCAATGCCACATCCTAAAGCAGAAATAATTGTTCCTACTTCGGTATTCTGAAGAACTTTTTCCAAACGAGCTTTTTCTACATTAAGAATCTTTCCGCGAATAGGCAAGATAGCCTGGAAACGTCTGTCCCTACCATTTTTAGCTGAGCCTCCTGCTGAATCACCTTCCACAATATAAATTTCGCATAGCTTAGGATCTTTCTCTTGACAGTCTGTAAGCTTTCCAGGTAAGCGTCCACTGTCTAAAGCAGACTTACGCAAGGTCAATTCACGTGCTTTACGAGCAGCTTCCCGAGCTTGCGCAGCAAGAATAGCTTTATCCGAAATAGTTTTGGCGATTGCGGGGTGCTCGTCAAGGTAGATGGTTAACTCTTCACCAACAATTTGCTGGACGACGGAGCCTACGTCGCTATTACCTAAACGCTGCTTTGTCTGGCCTTCAAATTGAGGATTGGCAACTTTAACAGAAATAACAGCTGTCAAGCCTTCTCGCATATCTTCACCGCTAATCGATATTTTATCTGATTTTAGGAGATTATGACTTTTAATATAGCTATTTAACACCCTTGTAAGAGCGGTTGAATAGCCAGTAAGATGAGTTCCTCCATGCCGTGTAGCAATATTATTGACATAAGAAAAGATAGACTCGGTATAAGTATCGTTCCATTGCATTGCCACTTCAAATTCAATGGGGGCATCATCACCGGGCTTAGATCCAGAAAAATATAAGGGCCCAGGAAAAAGGACATTTTTGTTTTCATTTAGATAAGATACAAAGGAAGAAAGACCTCCGCTATAACAGAAATGCACATCGTCTTTATCTTCATTTCTTTCATCATGAAAATAAATATTGATCCCTTTATTGAGAAACGCTAACTCTCTTAAACGTTTGGCTAGAATGTCATAGTCGAATTCTACGACTGATAAAATAGTATCATCCGGCCAAAATGTTATCTTAGTTCCCCGCTTCGTTGTCTCACCTATTTGTTCTATAGGTCTTACCACATGCCCTTGAGAAAATTCAATTTCATGAGTTTGGTTATTTTTATAAACCTGGACAACCATCTTTTTAGAAAGGGCACAGACACAAGAAACGCCTACCCCATGTAAGCCACCCGAGACTTTGTAAGTGTTTTTATCAAATTTACCGCCAGCATGTAAAATAGTCATCACCACTTCTATAGCTGAAACATCACGACCCTGCTTGATCGATTCTTTTTCATGCTTTTCTACAGGAATACCCCGGCCATTATCTTCAATAGTCGCAGAGCCATCTTTATGAAGGGTCACGCAAATGGCGGTGCAATAGCCTGCCATAGCTTCATCAATACAGTTATCTACGGCTTCATACACCAGCTGATGCAAGCCATTAGAAGAGGTGTCGCCTACGTACATACCAGGGCGCTCTCTAACAGCTTGCAACCCTTCTAAGACTGTGATAGAACTAGCATCGTACTCTTTAGTTACTTGCTTAGCACCTTCTGAACTTAACGTATCGTTAGTCATGCATACATCCTATAATATTTTTCATCCAATCCGAAAAACGATGTTCTTGAGATGAATATGAGGGAACTTGGTTTTTAAACTAGCTATAATTCGATTTTTATCATTTTGGCTTAAAAGACTGTGTAAAGTAGAGTTTTTTACTTTAACATGCAGAACGCCATCAATAAAAGACATGGCTTGTGTCATAGATGCTAGCTTAGCTCCAATGACTTCAGGCCATGCTGCTAACACAAGATCTGGACGATGGCGATAATTCTCGCGAATTTGAAAAACGAGCTGAGAAAGCACATCCGAAATTTTGTGTGTGGTAATTGCAGTGCCATCATAATTCTTAGGAGTTCTTCGAATTGCTTTTTGCACCGTTTAATTCCTTTAAAAAAGTAAGTTTTTTAACATAAAAGGTCTCGTCTTATCAAGGGTTTTTATGCTTTGTTGTTCTCTACCTCGCCTACAGGTAATGCTAAAGTAAATTATTCATTTACCTTCCCTAAATGATCAGAATTAATAAAAAAAATTTAGGAAGTTAAAAGTTAGAATAAATATGAGCATTTTTGCAAACTAGCTTTTAGCTATCTATCCATTAGCATGCATTTTAAGCTCCGAAACGCGCATTAACGATAGGCTTTGGAAGTTGAAAAACAACATCTTCGGTAGTAAACACTACATCTTCAACCTCTTTAACCCCTAAAGTAATAAGTTTCTTAATACAATCTTGCACGATTCCCTCAGGGGTAGAGGCACCTGCTGTAAGGCCTATAATTTTAACACCTTTTATCCACTGGGGATCAATTTCGCTATCATCGTTGATTAAATAGGAAGCAATTCCTTTATTAGCTGCTAACTCACGTAAACGGTTAGAGTTAGAGCTTTGTGGATCACCGACTACTAAAACTAAATCGGTAGCATCGGTAATCTCACGCAATGCAAGCTGTCTATTTGTAGTAGCATAACAAATAGAAGAACTAGGCAAAGTAACAATATGAGAATATTTGGCTATCAAGGCTTGCGTAATTTCTCCTACATCATCCAAACTTAAAGTGGTTTGGGTAATGTAAAAAAGCTTATCACTACTTTGAAAAGTAAGATTTTCTACATCTTCTACAGATTCCACAATAGTTGTTACATCAGGAGCTTCTCCAGCGGTTCCAATAATCTCTACATGATGGCGATGACCAATTAATATAATCTGATATCCTAAATTAGCAAAGCGTTTAACAGCTGAGTGAACTCTAGTGACTAAACCGCAGGTGGCATCAATTTCAATTAAATTGCGTTTTTGGGCCGCGGCGCGTACAGCTGGTGAAACGCCATGCGCTGAATAAATGAGGCGCGCACCCATAGGAACCTCATCTACCTCCTCTATGAAGATGGCGCCTTTAGCTTTCAAACTTTCTACCACATGTTTATTATGGACTATTTCGTGCTTCACATAAATAGGGCGACCCCATAAAGAAAGAGCTTTTTCTACTGTCTCAATAGCCCGTTCCACGCCTGCGCAAAATCCCCGAGGCTTAGATAACAGTAATTTCATAAACTTTTATTCCTATAAGGCTAGCATTGGAAAGGAGTTTATTTTATCACAAATTTGATATTGAGTAAAGGCTATTTCCCTAGTCAATCCATTCAATCTAAGGAGTACATCTACCTAAAAAAAATTTTAAAAAAAGAGGTTGATTAAACACTAGGCAGATGCTTCCGCATGTTTATTTCGAGTTTTTAAATGTTCGATAAATCCTTTACAAGCCTCTTCGATCATATCCAACACCTCATCAAAGGCTGTCTCTCTCTTATAAAAAGGAGCAGGAATGTTTTGATGATGATAAATTTGACTAAATGCGGTCAATAAATGAATCTTTACCTTTTGCTTTACTGTTTTAGCGCGCAAGTATAAATGATGCAGAATTTCCTGATCTGCAGCAAAAATGTAATCAAAATCTTCTAAAAACTTTGGATGAAAGGCTTGTGCAGGAGAAGTTAGATAAATGCCGCGCTTGGAAGCGACCTGCCTCATACATGCATCAGGAAGTTGCCCTACATGCCATGAGCCTAATCCACAGCTTTGCACTTTTACATTTTTTAAAGCAACCTCTTGATTAATGAGGTGACGTAAGATTCCTTCAGCAGCTGGCGAGCGACAGATATTACCTAGGCACACAAATAATATAGTAATCACAGATATCCTTCATTGAACATCAGCAGCACAACGGAAGCCATAGGTTCCATTCACGGTACCTGGATTGTTCCGATGTCGCCTTGAGCACCGTAAGTCTTCTTTTAGACTTTTCCAACAGCCTCCCCTTAAGACCCGGTAAACACCTTGTAAAGGCCCTTTAGGATTTTCCGGCTCTTGAATGGATATCTCATAGTAATTATAACCGTACCAATCTTGACACCATTCATAGACGTTTCCTACCATGTCATAGAGGCCATACCCATTAGGAATATAACTCATCACCGCAGTAGTATCCGAACTGAAAAAGTTAGCTTGAGATTTTTCAATCTCTTCACCTGTAGGATAAAGAGAATTTTCTTGTCCACCTCGTGCTGCAATTTCCCATTCTGCTTCTGTAGGAAGGCGTTTTCCTATCCACTTGGCATAAGCTACAGCCCCATACCAGGTTACCCCCACCACTGGATGTTTAGCATATCCCGATTCAATACTTAATTTACCGCCACTACGTTTGATTCTTGAATCCCGCATACGGATAATATCTTGATGATTGCTATCTTTTTCTCCACCCATGACCTCTAAAAAGCGGACAAACTGCTCGTTAGTTACCGGATGGATATCGATAGCAAAACCAGCTAAAATTACTTGATGGCGAGGTACCTCATCCCGGTTTCCATCATTACTACCGCGATAAAAACTTCCTCCTGATACAATGACCATATCCGTTAAAAGAGGTTGAATATTTTTTACTTCTTTATATTCGGGGCGGTAAGATTTTACGCTGGTATCAATCTGAAAGACAGCAGCCGGATCCGGATCTGTTTGAGGCCTTTCTAATTGGGCGGTACGAAGGATAGGCCTTAATGTAGCCGCTTGCTTTTCGTCATGCTTAATTACTTTTTGGGTAGCCCTTTCTGCCTCTTTTAATGCAGGTTGATCAAGTGTATAAACCTCTGCTAAACCCTCCACAGAAAGAGCTTTAGCAGGAGAAGCTTGCATTTTATCAAGCTCGTACACAAGTGATTCTGGACGCTTAGCAGGATCATTTTGTAGACAGCTTGATATTAATTTATCCCAGTTCCACCGCAAGTCTGGACGCTCGGAAGGCATTTCAAATATGCCTTCAGGAAACTCACTCATCAATAAATAATACGCCAGCACTCCAAAAGCATAACAATCCACTTGCACATCTACTATTTTGGATGTATCCAAGCGTTTTTGCTCAGGAGCTAAAAAAAAGTAAGTCTGTAAAAAAGAAGCGTGCAAGGGAATTAACTTTGAATTTTCCACCGAGCTTACGTACCGTTCCTGCCCTGCTTTAATAGGATTTACGGCAGATCCAATACCTAAAGATTCGGCTACATTCTTATATATGCGCGTTAAGACAGAACCTACACCGACAATACGCGAAAGGCCGAAATCCGAAAGATAAAGATCAATTTGTGCCCCTAATCTATTACTTACCAAAATATTATTAAGCTTAAGACCGCGATGCACAAGTTTTTTTCCATGCGCATAATCCAATGCTTCAGCAATCTGTCTGAGCAGACGAAATAATTCTTCTTCCTCTAGTCGTTTGCCCCGGCCCACCATATATTGCATTAAATTGGTTGTTTCGCCCAATTCATCTACTACGCAATCGGTAACTAAAAAGTATTGTCCATGCGAGTAGGAAACATTATGAATTTTAACTATATGTGGATGATCTAGAGCGGATAAATTAGCTACATCTTCTTCAAAACGCTGAATAAAAGCTCTATCGGCACTCAGCTCTTCCGGAAGAACTTTTAGGATATAATGCTTTTTCATAAAGCGATGCTCGGCTAAATAAACATTCCCTAGCGATCCTTGGCCTATCTGTTTGATAACAGTATAATCCCCTAATATTTTCGCTTCTTTTGTTCTAAGTTCCATACTTTCCTAATTATTTTTGAAAATGACCACGCTTTTCATCTAAAAGCTTTTGGGCCAGATTAATTACACGACTAAAAGCATACCATTGCTTAGCTTTATCTAACAATCTTTGGGCTAAATCATATTGATGAAAAGCAAGAGCTATCTCAACATAATAAGGAATGTCTATACGCGATAATACTACATTTTGTTCGATAATGCTGTTAAGGTAAGTCGATAAAGCCTGCACCTTGGCATCTTTCTGGGTAAATCCTAAGATTATCCGATAGAGACTTGTATCGTAAGGCTCTATAGCTACTGCTTTCCTAGCATGGCTTAATATTTGTAGACGTGCAGCCTGCCGCTCTTCTTCTGTTTTAGCTCTTTCGAAAAGTTTAATGTAGAGTGCAGCTTTAGCTTTATAAGCGAGAAAATGTTGGGGATCGTGAAGATAGGCATTGTAAAACAGCTCAAAAAATTGTTCGTATAAACCCAAATTTGCTTTACTCATTGCTAATAAGTAGCTTAGATGATAAAAATTAGGGTTTTTTGTAAAAAAAGGTTCAAATTGTGAAATGATTTTTGTGGCTGTCTTGTCAGAATCATAGCCAGCATCTTCTAAATAAATCTTTAAAGCTTGTTCATAGATTAACTTTTCGTCTGGGGAGATGTTAACAGCTTCTACAGCTGGAACCTCTTTTAAAGATTCAAGGAAAGCTTTAAAGGATTTTTCTTGCTCCTGATCTTTATAATAAGCAATCGCCCAATTTTTTTGTGTTAACCCTCTATCTTTAGGGGAAACCTGGGAGGGTTGTGCTTCAACTGGCAAGGAGCTTTCACAGTTTGAAGCCTCTAATTTCTTTTCTGGCATAGCTGCAATTTCGGCTCTCCATGCCAGAAGAAGAGATAATAAAGCTTTCAATAATCTTTCTTTCATCCACTTATCTCTATAGGAGAAGTGTAGGGCTAAAAAAACCATTAAATATCCCCTATCTTTGAAGGAAAATTATTTCACCAATTACTTAGATTTTTAGACATCTTCTTAAAAAAATTATAAGATTTAAAGTCTAGTATGATTAAAACCTTATCGACTCAATCAACTATCTCTAACAGTTAAGGCTCATTGGCTGCCGTAAAAACTGGAAGTTTTATGATCTATCTGCTTAAAAGTTGCCCATTATAAGGTCATTAAAAAACATGAGAATGAGCACCAAGGGTAGAGTAGTCTATTCTTTTTACTTCGAATGTCTGGTATCATGATAAAAAATACACGTCCTAAGAGACAAAATCAAGGGTAATCTTACACCCAATAAATATCGGATTTAACTCTATCATTTCTCTTCCCCGGACAAGGGCTCGTCTAGGGGAATTTAAATTGCATGATTAGAGAGATGTATGCTAATGTTCTTAATTTATCTTTAAACTTCAACAAAAAAGTCTACTTATGGATAAGCGAACCGCGCTATTTGTTTTGTGTCTAGCCTTGACCTTATTTGGTGTTAATTGGTACTTCGAGGGAAAAAATCAAGAAAACCTAAAGGAATGGACAGCACAGCAAAAAGCTAAAGCTCTACAGATCGAGCAACAGTTAGATAAAGAGATTAGCCAGAAGACCGAAAATCCTAGCAACCTCCCCTTAATTAATTTGTATGCTGATGAGAGCGCCACCAATTTTCTCACTACGGGTGTGGAGATTAATAATGTGGTGATGGCCCTTGCATGGGACGAACACCTTCCTCAAATTGTGTATAGCAGAAAAATTCTAGAAAATAGCAAACCACGCGCATTTAAACTTCTTTTTAAAGAAGGCTCTATCGAACAGCCTGTAATTTATGCAGCAGAAAATGGAATTAAATTGCAAGTAAGCGAGCTTCCGGATTTTGGTTCATTTGATTTACAAATTGTAGAAGCTAATGGAAAGATTAACCATAAAATGGCTGCTCCAAAAATCATATGGGGAGAATATAAAGATGGGCAGCTATCTATTCCCCTGGTCAAATTAGCCCTGCTAAAGCAGAAGGAGCAAGACTATGAGAATCAAATTAGAAATTATCTTCCTTCCAATGCTATTGCTTTATTAAATACCGCTTCGGGGTATCTACCTGTAGGAATTTATGAGCAAGAAAACGGTAGTCTTAAGTTAATGAATGAATTTATGGGCACGGAAAATATTATTTCAATGCCTAAAGCTAAACGAGCGTCCCACTCGCTGCAAAAGGCAGAGGAAAAGTTTTTTGTGTTAGAAAATGCCTACCAGCAGCTTGTTTTTTCTAACCATGGGGGTTCCATTGTAGAAATTAATCTTCCTTTTCAAAACGCTAAAAATCCGGCCAGTGTGGTAAAAGAAATTGAATATGATCGCGACATGGTTAAAAACCATCCTTCTAATGCTCATTTTCCTGCCCACGCTTTTTATACTCCTGATGGAGCCTTGCATCAAAAAGGATCATTAGGCGGATATTATCCGCTTTTAAGACGCGATTTAGTAATAAAAGGGCAGAAAAAACCTACACGTCTTCCACCACGCTTTTATGCCACTAATATTGTTTCAGAATATCCTGAATTTGCAGAGCTTATCTATGAAGTGAAAAAATTTGATAGCCATACAATTGTATTTGAGGCTAGCCAATCGCATCGAAAAATAACGAAAACTTATACTTTAAGGAATGATGAGCAAACAGCCCCCTATACTTTTGACTTAACAATTGAGATAAAAGGAGACAGTCGCGGCTTATGGTTAACCTCAGGAGTTCCTGAGGTGGAATGGATATCTGGAAGTCCAGCACCTGCTTTAAAATATAGAATTACTCGTAACCATAAATCCTCGGTAGAAAATATTGACCTGCCTAAAGATGCCTTCACGGTAAGTTCTGTGTATGTAGATTGGATTGTGGATTCCAATGGCTTTTTTGGCATAATCCTTGATCCCTTATCTAAAATTGATGCAGGATACAGAGTACAGCAGGTTCCAGGAACAATAGCCCCTTCACGTTTGGTTCAATTGGACCAGCAGTATAATCGTTTTAAAGCAGCTAACATGCCCGGATACATGGCACTACTACCCCTTGCTAGTGACGGAGGCTCTATGAACTTCCGTATCTTCAGCGGCCCGTTCGCGGATAGTATTTTGAAAAAAGTGGATGCCATGTATAGTGATTCCACAACAGGATACAATCCTGACTACATTGCCTCTCAAACTTTTCATGGATGGTTTGCCTTTATCTCTGAACCATTTGCTAAGTTTTTGTTTATTTTGATGAAATTCTTTTATCGCCTCACAAGCTCATGGGCATTTTCAATTATTTTATTAACTATAGCATTACGGCTGATGATGTATCCCTTAAATGCATGGTCTACAAAATCCATGTTACGTATGCAGCAAATTGCTCCTGAAGTAACGGCTGTTCAAGAAAAGTATAAAAAAGATCCTAAGAAAGCTCAGCTGGAAATCATGTCTTTATATAGAGAGCGAGGAGTTAACCCCATATCAGGTTGCTTTCCTTTACTGATACAGATGCCATTTCTTATTGGAATGTTCGATTTATTGAAATCCACTTTTGAATTACGGGGAGCTAGCTTTATTCCGGGATGGATTGATAATTTAACAGCCCCTGATGTGCTATTTAGTTGGAATACCCCTCTCTTTTTTATTGGAAATCAATTTCACTTACTTCCTATTCTTTTAGGCGGAGTGATGTTCATCCAACAACGCTATATGACTACAGGCCCTAAAGATCCTAGCCAGATGACAGAGCAGCAAAGGCAGCAACGCTCGATGAGTACAATCATGACCGGAGTATTTGCCGTGATGTTTTATAATTTTCCTTCTGGGCTCAATCTTTATTGGCTATCCTCTATGCTACTAGGTATTTTACAGCAATGGTGGACTTCAAGGCAGCTTCAAAAAAAAGCCTTGCGTCCCCAAGTTATAGAAGTCGGCCAAAAAATTGTTAAAAAATAAAAAGGATTGCCTAACCTTTTTCAACACTCGTGCGAGTCCTCTCGCACGAGATTAAACCATAGCTGGGACAATCGAAATGCACGCATGGAATGAATTTCTCGCCTTACAGGAAATTGAACTAGGCAGTGAAACCGTCCATAAATGGCTGAAATCCTTAAAAATTATCCGTTTTGATGCGGCTAATTTATATCTGGAAGCTAAAGATTCTTTTCAAGCCCTATGGTTTGAAGAACATATGCGTCAAAAGATCCTCACCAAATTTGTTAACAACAACAATAAAAAAATAAAAGTTCACTTAAGTGTTGCAAACAGCTTACCTCGTAAAGCAAAAAGTTCTTCATTAAAAAGTGCAGCTTTATCCAGTCACGCCCCCTTCACCTTATGTTTTGATGAATTAGATCCTTACTGTACATTTGAACATTATGTTTCTTCCGAAAAAAATATATTAGTAGAGAAATTATTACTTAGCTTGGCTCATTCTGGCCCATCTAAAGGACTAGGTACATTTAATCCTATTTTTATCCACGGTAGCTCAGGAGTTGGTAAAACGCATTTACTGATGGCTACTGCTCAGGCTCTGCGTAGTCAAGGGCTTCATGTCCTTTACTCTCGAGCCGAAACCTTTACTGAACATGTAGTCTCAGCCATTCGTGTAGGAGAGATGAGTATTTTTCGTCAGGCTTATCGTAATAGTGATGTCCTCATCATAGATGGGGTCCAAGAATTTTCTAAAAAAGGGGCCACTCAGGAAGAATTTTTTCATACCTTTAATACTCTTCACCTGGATAATAAACAGATTATCTTAAGTGCAAACTGCTCGCCTGCAGAACTTACCTACATTGAACCACGTCTGGTTAGCCGTTTTGAATGGGGAGTTGTCCTTAATCTATTTCCCCTGTCTAGAGAAGAATTAGCCCTTGCCATTCGTAAGAAAGCCCAATTCTTTAACTTTCCTCTTCATGCTAAAATTATTGAGTTTCTATTAGATAATTTTCCTAGCAGTAGTAAAGCGCTGATTCGTGCTCTAGAAGCTTTAGTTTTACGCTCGCATCTCAATGAGCAAATGGCAAAGCACTCCACCGTAGGTATAACTGTTCCTATCGCTAAACAGATTTTAAGTGATCTACTGATTGAAGAAAAACAATATGTACTCACTCCCGACAAAATAATTAAAAGTATCGCAGAAATATTTGGCATTAAATCAGAAGATATTTTGGGAAAAGCGCAAAGCCGAGATTGTGTTTTTCCTCGACAATTGGCAATGTATCTCTGTCGGCAGACACTGCAAATGCCTTTTACAAAAATTGGCGATATCTTTTCTAAAGACCATTCCACAGTGATGTCTAGTGTACGTCTGATAAAAAAAGGCATGGAGATGAATGATAAAGATATTATTAGCGCTTATCAATCCATTCAGAAAAAAATTGATTTTAATGAGCCTAAAAGCTGAAGCATAGCTGTAGCAGAAAGTGTTTCCTAACCAATGACTTCTACCAGTAATGATTTCATATAAGCTCTTTCACAGGGTTTCATTAATTTAAGGATCTATGACCATCTAAATAATATGCCTATTAAAAAAATTCTCTTCAAGAGGTTGTTAAGAAGGCCCACTCAATTAGGTTCCCAAGCATTCAAGATTAGAGAAGATACCTCTTTTAAATAGGTCCAAGCATAACGTGGGGGATACCCAAGTTGTATTACATCCTCTCTAAATAACTTTTTTTAGCTAAACCTGCCTATAAACGGTTACTTTGAGTTTTTAGGTAGAAATATCACTAAGCCCCTTAGAAATTGCTTGCTGAAAAAGACCCTCCTGCTTATAATTCGTCTATTCTTCGGAGTATAGCGCAGCTTGGCTAGCGCGGCTGCTTTGGGAGCAGTAGGTCGGGGGTTCGAATCCCTCTACTCCGATCAGAAAGGCTCCTATGCCTTGACATAGGAGCCTTTGACTTCTAAAGGCTTTTTATATGCACCTATTGATCGCCTGGCTATACTGGAATCCCTCTAAAGATATTTTCACTCTTCCTCTTGTTAACAGGCCGATTGCCTGGTATGGCCTTTTTTTTGTATTGGGCCTTATATTAAGTTATTCCATTGTTCTTCATCTTATGCGAACCATGTTGCTGGAACGCTGTTGTCCTCAAAAAAATAGTAAAGATATATCCCCCATAGCCTTAGTCTTAACTGATCGTCTTACATGGTACGTGGTTACGGGTATCATTATTGGTGCTCGTTTAGGCCACGTTTTTTTTTATGATTGGCCTTATTATCAACATTACCCTCTAGATATTTTAAAAGTTTGGGAAGGAGGCCTGGCCAGCCATGGAGGTGCAGTTGGCATTTTATTAGCCCTAGCTATTTACCGCTTATCTATCCGTAAGAAATTTCCTGAATTAACTTTCTTAACAATTGCAGATATGATAGCCGTGCCCACAGCTTTAGCTGGCGCTTGTATCCGTGTAGGCAATTTCTTCAATCAGGAAATACTAGGGACACCTTCCCAAGCGCCCTGGGCGATAATATTTGGAAATCCTGCCGATCATAGCCTTCCTCTACCTCGTCATCCAGTCCAACTTTATGAAGCCTTTGCTTATCTAATTATCTTTGCTCTCCTCCTTTTAATTTGGCAAAGAGCTCTCGTGCGTAAGAAATCTGGCTTTATGACCGGGTTATTTCTTATATTGCTTTTTTCCACTCGATTTTTTTTAGAATTTTTTAAAAGTTCGCAAAGTGCTGTTATTGACGAATCAAAAATGCAAATGGGCCAATATTTAAGCTTGCCTTTTATCCTCAGCGGTTTTTTTCTAATTATTTATACTAACAAAGCCTACAGAGCATTTACACGAGAAAACGAGAATATTTAATTGGCATTGTTCTTTATTAGATATATGCTTATAATGATTCCTGTAATCATATAGCGGAGTCTTTAAAAGTGGCCAAGTTAATATTTGATCATAATGGCGAGGAAATCGAATTGCCTGATGATTCACCAATTGCTGAAGTTTGTGAAGAAGCAGGAGTGCCTTTCGCCTGTACCGAGGGTGTATGCGGAACCTGTGTTATCCTTGTTAAAGAGGGAAAAGAAAATCTCTCTTCCCCTACCCAAGAAGAAGAAGATTTTCTTGGAGAAGGCACCTGCGATGAGCGACTTGCCTGTCAATGTCGCATCAAAAAAGGCAATGTAAAAATATCATTTTAATGAAAAGGTTAAGAGCATGACAAGCACACAAAATCAAGAAAATACCATCATCCATCGTCAGATGACTATTGAGCAAATTTTATCTCTTTTTCCCTTTAAAGCGCAAAAATTAGCGCAAGAAATTACGCGTGCAGGACTTCATTGCGTAGGATGCCATGCAGCTACCTGGGAAACCCTAGAGGCAGGCATGCTAGGTCACGGAATGAATGAGGACCAAATTAATACGCTAGTAGAAAGACTTAACAATCTTTTACAAGAAGAAGCGGATTTATCTACCATTACCATCACTGAACGCGCTGCCAAAAAATACTTAGAGATTTTAGCCGAAGAGGGCAAACCAGGCTGGGGCATTAGATTCGAAGAGAAAATGGCAGGCTGCAGTGGTTTTGAATATGTATTGGACTTCTCTGAAAAAGCTGCTGAAGATGATGAGACATTTGTTTCCCATGCTATCGAAATTCACGTAAAAAAAGCTATAGTGCCTCGGCTTTTAGGTTCAGAAATTGATTATGTGGATGGACTCCAGGGAGCGGGTTTTAAAATTAGTAATCCCAATGCACGTTCATCCTGTGGCTGCGGCTCCTCTCATAATTACTAGGGGCTAATGTTTATTCTAGCTTAATTTAGGCAGTAATCTATCATTGTTCCTTTCCAATAATTTTTATGCTTAGATTTTGATGTTATCTGAGCTTTTTTATTGCAAATCCCACAAGGTAGTAAGAAAAAGTTTAACATATTTACATTATAAGTTTGACTGAAGCTTTTTATGCACACTTATTTTCGATTTGCTTTCTTAAAAATTTTTTAAAGTGAAAAAGTTAGAAAGCATACGAGTTAAATAATGATAAAAGAGGCCCTTAACAAGTTAAGGGCCTACTTATTTTCCTACTTAATAGCCCCCCCCGCGCAGAGGTTTATACTTTAGCTGCTTTCAATTAATTCTTGTCCATAGAAACGTTCTAATACACGTAAGGGCGAAGTTTCTGGGTCCTGTAAACTTTCTACAGGAAGGTAGAAGGTTTGCTCCATGACATATTGGCCCGAAAGAGCCGCATGGGAAGCTTGATCTGTATAAACTATCCAGCTGCTCCCAGGTGGAAACAACACTTCTTGCTGTTTAGCATTTTTTTGATACTCTTTATCTCCCTTCATTAAATCATGCAAACTCATCATATAATGATCATAGAGGGTGCGATAGTCTTTAGTAATACCTACTACTTTTAACAACCAGGCTAAACCAGGGAACGGTTTTTTTAATTTTACTCCAAATTTTTGCACTACTTCAGAAAAAGGCTCCCCTAATTTCCAAACTCTAGGTTGTTGAGCTGGATTAATGTTTGAAAAAAAACGCATGATTCGTTTTCCCTTTACAGGTGAAGAAGGAAAAGCATCGACATGGAGCAAAGTATCATCTTTACGCCAGGAACTAGATCTTCCTGCTATTTCTGCAGGACGAAAACTTGTACGCGCTTGATTTAAATGCCCTTTATAATGGGGAAATAACTTTTCAATAAAGAGGCGACTTTGCAGAGCATAGCGCTGCATCATATTTTTTAACTTCTGCTCTTCCTCTCCTCTACAAATTGTTCCACCTAATCGATCTCTTATCACATCATAACTGATGTTCTTTGATTTAGGAGCTACCACCTGAGGAGAAAGAAATTGTAATTCATCTTCGTGTAAGTTAAAAGTTAGATGAGGAAAATAGACTACTTTGCCTTGCTCTAAAGTTTGAATAGCATCCTTTTTTATTTCTTCAGCTAACGGATTTTCAAAAGATGTAATATCAAATGTTTTTATAACTTCTTGCATATTGGCACTCCATGAATAAGAATAAAAAGGATGTTAAAGAAAACAGATTATATTTGCTAATCTATTTTTGGCTTTTATAGCTAAAGGACTAAAATGTAGGCAGATCTATTGGGAATGTAAAGGATTCCATTCCTTATTTTTTGTATTTTTTTTCATATAAATGGCTTTAAATATTGCTTATGGTGTGTATGCCCAAACATCAATGGCGGGGTAATACTATCAATTTATTAAGCAAGATAAACCTCAAATGGGATTAAAAGTCCATCCATATTTCTTATCTTTATCTTTTCTTTAAAGTAGAGGATTAATGTGAATTCTATTAAAGCAGCCCTTACAAAAGTCTATACGGAGAGGGTTTATGAATTTTCAAGCAATCAATGCAGCTGATATAAACCTAGTTTTAAGACAGCTGAGGTATCCAGAGGCCTCTAATAAAAACGTTCTTCACCCCAAGCCTTTGTCGCATCAGATGTGTCGCGGAATCACCTATGTGGGCACAGCCATGCAGCAACACGCTAATAGTAGACGCTGGCATGGAAAAATTATCGTTGTTTTGAGTAAAAGTTTTGTAGCTACAGGCTATCTATTAAATACGCCGATGGCCATAATTGAAGGATTGGTAACGGCAGCTTTAGCGGCTATAGCCCTTGCTGGCCATATACTTTTAAATGCCCGCTCGCCTCTTTTTCAAAAAATTACTCTTAAGCTATGCGCTCACTCTCTAAATTCAGCTTTGATCACTGACCTTCAAGTGACCTGCCTAAAGCAAGGCTTTTTCTCAAAATATCACAGTCTCAATGCAGCTGCTAGCCACGCTATCCATGGCATTTCTGCACTTATTCCTCAATTAATAGGGCATACTTTTGATCGTCAAGCTGGTAGATTACCTACTGATGGTAGCTTAGCACCCTCTGTGGTAAAAGCTATTCGAATAGCTCTGGAGATAGCTCCTGCAGCTTTGCAAGACATTTCACGAGGGTTAGCAAGAGATTTTTCTTCCAGCATTAGGAATAATCTCTACGATAACATTACTTTAGAGATATTTTTACGCCAAAATCCTGACTGTATTGATATGTTGAATCGTTTGAATTTTGAAAGCCTACGTGATATCCATTATCGCTTACGCTTACTAAATTTAGTCGGAAGCTATCTAATGCAAGCAAGCTTATTAGAGGGATATCAAAATACTCCTCATATTTATCGCTATAATGTGAATACTCATGCAAAGGATATAAAATATCAGACACACATCTTATACCTAATCAAGGCTGCTTTTATAGACTTATATGATAATAAGGAGTTAGTTTGCTTACTTAGTAAAGAAAAGGATAAAGTAAAAGCAATAGAAGATGGCCGAGAGCTGCTAGAAACGCTTTATAATATTAACCTGCAACTTGCCAATTACGCACAATTACAAGAGCTCCATGGTGAAATCGTATGTCCCCTTCAATTTAGAGCCGTAGACTTAAAGCCGTATAATGCAAGGTACCAACGTCTTGTTCATGCTAAAAATTGCCTAAATCAACTTTCTTCTGAAGAACAAGCAATTCTTATGAAAAAATTACTACAATTAGGCTCTTATGATATAGAAAAACAGGGTCTTTCCAAAAAGCGTGCCAAATTTGTCCAACAGCTTTTTAATGAGATTGGCACCTTATCAGGAGAGTTACACCAAGGCAATTTACTATCTAGAACTTTTGTAGATGTAAATATTTTAAACCAAGGCGATGTGTACAGAGCTTTCGGAGCTGAAAACTTATTCGTTCAAGCTTGCCAAAAAGCCATTCAAGAGATTCAAGAGAGGACACAGAAGAATGCTCCCTAGCTTTTCCATATCCTTAGACTTTTTTATAGACTTTTTGGCTTCTACCGAGTGCCCTCTTTTTATATAGGCCAGCAGCTTATTTAACCCCTCATACTTTGTTAGCATATAATTTTAGCTTTCAAAAAAAGTTAAAAGCTTTCATTGAGATAAACATCTTTGCAGGTAAGTTAACTTTTTTCTTTTTTTGTTTCTAATTGCTAGTATCCTTTAAAATGCTGGTTTTTTTTCCTTTCACAGCCTTTCTTTTATCAATAAAAAATTTATTTTAAGCAAATAATTGTACTATCTTTATTACTAATAAATCGGATAGTATTAAGGCACAGCTTTAATCATATTGGGACCTCATGAATAAATTAGGTGGTATTAACTCTACGGCTCCTTCAATGCACCAGATTGTGCAAGCCGATTCTAGTCAAAAGGATATGTTGCATCCAAGGCCTTTATGCCACCGTCTCCACTATGTAATCAGCAACCTTGGAACCCAAGCCTTGCAACATCTGGATGCAATAAATGATCAAGGGGCTTTAAAAAGAGGCATAATTAAAGGAATTCTTACCGCTGCTTATCTTTTAAACACTGTTTTTGCTAGTGTTGAGCTAATCTCAGCCCTATTTTTTTCTGTTCTTGCCTTTTCCATACAAAATTTTAGGAAAGACAGCAACTCCTCTATACAAAAAATCACTCTTAAAAGTTTTGCTTATACACTAAATATAAGCGCTATTGTTGTGGAGCAGTTTTTACAAATAATCAATATGTCATTCTCCAAATACCATAGCTATAATGCTTTTTTAAATGATGGTCTTCCTATCTTTGCCATGCTATCGGTACTTCCTTTTGGCAGCAAGACTAAGCTGTCTAAAATAAAAATAACTCCTACTAGCCTATTTTCTTACGCTGAAGTCCGTGCTTTACGTTTTCTTATTGACTACACTCCTTCGCTGCTTGATAATATCACTAAAGGGGCAGCAAGGGATTATGCAGTGTATGGTGCAGCACGTAAATTGTCTACCCACTACCCTCTTTCAACTGATGCTTTTCCTTCTACGTTTTTACGATATTACACTCCTGAGCGTCAGTTAAATGGTGAATACTATCATTATCTATTGTGTCTTCTTTTGAATGCTTACCAAACTTCTTATCTGCAGGAAATCACTCAGAAACTGGTCTTAAAACCTTCACCTATTTTAACGAATATTCCTGAAGATGAAAGTGCTTCTTTTATTTCTAACAGTTTAATTGCAGATGAAAAGGATGCTGCTTATCAAAACGACCTTAAATATATAATTAAGCTTGCTTATAAAAATATTTATGAAAATCCAGATTTAGTTTGTACGTTAAGTCAAACATTAGATGAAAAAAAAGCTTTAATTGAGGGGCGTGAAATTTTAGCAAGTCTTTTGGCCACAAGCCAAGTCGCTAATTATGCTCAATTTCAAGAAATCATTAGCCAGATTATATGCCCTGCTAAATTTAACTCCCCTTCCTTACAAGTTTTTAATAAAAGGAATCAGCTCATTACCAGTGCTAGACAAAGGATTGCTCAGCTTTCCGTTCAAGAAGAGGATATATTAATTAACAAGCTTTTGAAAACAGGAAATTACGATCTTTATGCGCATCCTTTAACGGAAGAGCGCCTCAAACTTATTGAAGGGCTATTTAAAGATATTGTAAACTTAGCTGGAGCCCTTTATCACGGGCCTTTGTTACTACAAAATTTTAATAATCTCCACCAAGAAGCCTGCCAAGAAGCTCTTACGGAAATTGAAAAAAATGAAAATTTAATTAATTTTTTACTAAATGTACCGACGTTATTAAAAACTTTGGAGATGATCTTTATTAATAAACTACATCAGATTTTCTTCTGTCATCATTAGCTAAAAATACATAGCTGCCACTTTTAAAACAAAAAAACTTTGGTTCTTCGGAGGTTTGTGTGGTAAAACTTTATTTTAAGAAAAAGAATCTATTATCTTTATTCTAAAATTTTCGAAATCTATAAAACCATAGGCTTTTCTTTTAATAAGCTTAATTTTGTTGTTAACCCCTTCCACAAAACCGCTGCTTACTCTCTTATCAAAGTAATTCTATATATTTTCTTC